>JAPLUA010000643.1 GCA_026397855.1 Verrucomicrobiota bacterium
CGATTGAGGCGGCCGGGCAGCGGCTGGCAGAGTCTGCGGGCCGGTTCGAGATCCGGCAGGGCAATTTTGCGGATCTGGCGGACTGGGTGGCGCCGGGCAGTTGCGACGGGGTGCTGTTGGATTTGGGCGTGAGTTCGCCCCAATTGGACGAGGCTGAGCGCGGGTTCAGCTTCCAGCAGGACGGCCCGCTTGATATGCGGATGGACCGCGGGCAGTGCCTGACGGCGGCGGAACTGGTGAATACTGCCAGCGCGGAAGAGTTGGCAAAGGTTTTTTGGGATTTGGGCGGCGAGCGGGATGCGCGGCGGTTTGCGCGGGCGATCGCGAGAGATCGCGATCAGCGACCGTTCAGCACGACGCGGCAGATAGCGGAGCTGATCGAGAGGCTGTCGCCGCGGCGCGGCCGGAGAGCGCATCCGGCAACGAAAGTGTTTCAGGCCTTGCGGATGGCCGTGAATGATGAAGTTGGTTCTTTGAGAAGAGGCCTCGACGGGGCGTTCAGGATTCTGAAGCCCGGAGGGCGCCTGGCGGTTATCACGTTTCAGGGCGTGGACGACCGGATTGTGAAGGATTTCGGGCGCGCGCGGGCGCGGGATTATACATTCAACGGAGGAATGGATGTTCCTGAATTGCGCATACCGCGCGCGCCCGAGTTGACCTGGTTGCAGCGAAAACCGTTCACCCCGGACGCGGCGGAGATGGAGGCAAACCCCCGCAGTCGCAGCGCCCAACTGCGGGTGATGGAGAAGATCGTTAACGGGCCGAACCCATGAGGGGTTTGTGAGATTTGCACGATAGTATGGCACGGAATCGAATCGAAAACATCAGTCGGCGGCGATTCGCTTCGGGCCCACGCTCAAGGCGTTGCTGCTCTGTCTTCTGATTGGCGGCTCGGGCGTAGGGTATGTCTGGCAGAAAGACCAGATTTACAAGCTCGGCCAGCAAATAAAGAAGCGCGAAGTTCGCCTGCGAGAGCTGGCCGACAACAACGAGAAGCTCAGAAAGCAGCTCGGGACGATGCGGTCGCCGCGGTTGCTCGAGGCCCGGATTAAAGAACTTGGCCTGGTCCGGCCGGAGCCGGGGCAGGTGTGGCAGTTGCAGGAGCCGTCCCGGGAGTCGTTCGTGCCAAACGTTGACCGGGAATACGCCGCGCGGGAAGGTCGCGCGACGAATGTGCCCTAGGCAGGGATGAAGATTTTGCCGCCGCCCGTGACGCCGTCGGATGAGGAACCGATCGCCGCGGGCGGCTGGCAAACCCAATGCCCGGAGCATGCACCGGGTTCGAGCGGCATGCGCGGGATCTTTGAGTTGAATGGTCGGGAGCCGGAGCGCCTGGGGAGTATTTGCCGGCAGCATTGTTTGCACCGGGCGCCTCAGAGAATGCCGAACAAAACGAAAAACAATTTACCGCCGCCCGTGACGCCGTCGGATGAGGAACCGATCGCCGCGGGCGGCTGGTATTCTTTAGAGCGTCGGAAGAATTAGAAAACCAGTCGGGTCAAGCGGGCTGCGATGGCGAAACAACTGCAATATAAGAGACTGACAGTGCTGGCCTTGCTCATCGGCATGGGCTTTGCCGTGCTGGGCTATCGTCTCATTGACCTGCAGGTTCTGCGCCATGACGAGCTGAGCGCCATAGCGCTGCGACACACCCAGCGCGAGTTCCTGATCGAGCCCCGCCGGGGCGATATTCTCGACGCCAAGGGCAACTTGCTGGCGACCAGCGTTTTCGTCAAAACCCTTTGCGCCGATCCGGCCTTGATGGGGAATCACCAGGCCGAGATTGCCCATGCGCTGGCGCCTTTGCTGCAGGCCGATGAGAAGGAGCTACGCCAGAGATTAGTGCCGCGCCTCCGGCCGGGAGCAGATGGCAACAGCCTGACCAACCGGTATGTCGTGCTTAAGCGCAAAGTGCCGGTGGAGATCTGGCAAAAAGTCCAGGCGGCCATGACCAACCTCACCTTCGGGCTGGACAAGAAGAAACTGTCAAAGTCGGAGCAGGCATTTTATCGCGACCTCAAAAGGAAGGCGGTGTTCGTCGAACCCCTCGACGACCAATTGCGGGTTTATCCCAACCAGACATTGGCGGCCCACGTGTTGGGCTTTGTCGGCATGGAGGAGGGTGAGGTCAATGGCACCCGGATCCTGGAGACTTCCGGAAAGGACGGCATCGAAAGGAGGTTCAACTCCAAGCTGGCCGGCGCGCGCGGCTGGCGCGTAACATCACTCGATCATCAGCGGCGCGAACTGGTTGCCCTGCGCGAACAGGATGTCGAGCCCCATGACGGCCTGAACGTGGTGCTCACCATTGATTCGGTAATCCAGCATATCGTCGAGTCCGCGCTGGCGGAGGCGATGGAAAAGCACTCGCCGCTTAGCGTTTCGGGGATTGCCGTCCGTCCGCGCACGGGCGAAATCCTCGCGATGGCAACGCTGCCGACTTTCGATCCGAACAATCCCGGCGATCCCCACTTGAATGGGCACCTCAACCGTGTCATCACGGACACCGCGGAGCCGGGATCAACCTTCAAGATCGTGGTGGTGTCCGGTGCCCTCAACGACGGGACCGTGCGGCTGAGCGACACCTTCGACTGCGAGCACGGCCGTTTCCCCTTCGCTGGTCGGGTGCTGCACGATCACTCGCCCGAGGGGGTGCTCTCGGTCGAGCAGATTATCACCAGGTCATCCAACATCGGCGCCGCCAAGATCGGCATCAAGATGGGGCCCTCACGCCTTTACGAGTATATCCGGAATTACGGCTTTGGCATGTCCACCGGGATCCCGCTGCAAGGCGAGGTGGTGGGCATCGTCCATCCGGTAAAGAGCTGGTACAAGGTTTCGATCGCGCAGATTCCCATGGGACAGGGCATCTCGGTCACCCGCCTGCAAATGATGATGGCCATGTGCGCGATTGCGAACAGGGGGGTTCTGATGGCGCCGATGCTGGTGGACCGGCTGGAGGATCGGGAGCACCACACGGTGGCTAAGTATCCCCCGCAACGCGTCCGCCAGGTGATCAGCGAATCGGCCGCCAAGTCAATGGTCGCAGCTCTCAAGACGGTGGTTTTGCACGACGGCACCGCGACAAACGCCGCCCTGGAGCACTATACGGTTGCCGGCAAAACTGGAACTGCGCAAAAGTTCGAACATGGACAATTGGCTCACGGCAAGTACTTCACCTCGTTCATCGGGTTCCTGCCGGCTGACAACCCTGAGATCTGCATCTCCGTGACGCTGGACGAGCCTAAGCATGGCTATTACGGCGGGAAAATTGCTGCCCCTGTCTTCAAGCAGATTGCCGAACGTGCGGCCAATTACCTGAACATCCATCCCGAAGACGGCAAAGAGCCGTCGGTGCCCGACGCCCTGGCGGCGCCGGCAGAGAGTCGTCCCTTGAAAACGGCAGCCGTGCGGCAACAGTGAAAACAAACCCAAGAGAAATCATGAACCGGGCGTGTGCATGGATGCTCGTTCGCTAAACTTTGTCGCGATGGCGTGCGGCGGCGAACTGTTGGCCGGTTCGCCGGAGGATTGCGTTGGCCGTGTATGCACGGACTCGCGGCAGGCGCGCGCGGGGGATCTGTTCTTTGCCTTGGCGGGCGGGCGTTTTGACGGGCATGCGTTTGCGGGGGAGGCGGTGAAGAGAGGGGCGATGGCAATCGTGGGAGAGCGCGGGCGGCTGCCGGCTCGCCTGGGCGGCTGCGCGGTGATCGCAGTCGAGGATACGCGCAAAGCCCTCGGGCGATTTGCCGCGGAGTATCGGAAGGATTTTGAATTGCCAACCGTTGCCGTGGCGGGTTCGAATGGGAAGACGACCACGAAGGAATTGCTCGCGTCGGTGCTGCGACAGAAGTTGCCCACGCTCTGGAGCGAGGCCAGTTTCAACAATGATATCGGGGTTCCGCTGACCTTGTTGCAGATGGAAAAGTCGCATCAGGCGGCTGTGATTGAACTGGGCACGAATCACCCCGGCGAGCTTGCGCCTTTGGTGAGAATGACGCGGCCCGACCATGGCGTTATTACTTGCATCGGGCGCGAGCACCTGGAGTTTTTCGGGGATGTGCAGGGAGTGGCGAGGGAAGAAGGCTGGCTAGCCGAATTACTGCCGTCGAAGGGCAGGCTCTTTTTGAATGGCGACGATGAATGGGCCGGGAGGATCGCTGAACGCACGCGGGCTTCCGTGGTGCGGGTGGGTTTCTCGGACGGTAACGACTGGCGGGCTCGCGCTGTGCGGTCCGGCCCGAAAGGCGCATCCTTCCAGGTGGATGGGCCTGAAGAGAAGTTTGCGGGCGAATACTGCACACGGTTGCACGGTCGCCACCAGGTGGCCAACGCCCTCTTTGCGGTGGCGGTCGGGGCCGAACTGGGATTGAGCCGCACGGAGATTGCCCTGGGCCTCGCCGACTGCGCCGGCCCGAAGATGCGGCTGCAGTTGTGCGAAAGCGGCGGGGTGCGCATTCTGGATGACGCTTACAATGCCAATGCGGACTCCGTCCGTGCGGCGCTGCGGACGCTGGTGGAGTTGCCGTGCGCTGGCCGCCGGGTGGCGGTATTGGGGGACATGGCGGAACTGGGTGTGCACAGCGAGGCGGCGCACGAGGAAATCGGCTCCTGCGCGGCCCAGTGGGGGGTCGGTCAGTTGTTCGCTGTTGGAAAGATGGCGCCGGTCATGGCCCGCGGCGCCCGGGGCGCAGGCTTGAACCGGGTATTTGAGTTTGCCGACGCGGAATCCGCGGCCCCGGCAGTAAAGAATTTTGTCAAGAATGGCGATCTCCTGCTCCTAAAAGCGTCACGCGTCATGCGTCTGGAACGAATCGCCGAAGTGCTCGGTGCCTGTGAGGCCGTGAAAGAGAAGTAATGCTCTACTATTTGAGCCAATACCTGCTGGATTGCTCCGCGGAGACCCCTTGGGCCCCGCAGTTCTCCGCATTGCGGCTGTTCAGTTACATTACCTTCCGCTCAGCCGGAGCCGCGGTGACCGCCCTGGTTTTGAGTTGGTGGCTGGGCCCCCGGGTAATTTCCTGGCTGAGGCGCCTCAAGTTCGGCCAGGAATACGCGGACAAGGCCGAGGTCGGGGGTATCATCTCGGCGCCGCATGCGAGCAAGCGGGGCACTCCGACCATGGGGGGGATCATGATCGTTCTGGCGCTGAACCTGACCACCCTCCTCTGGGCGCAGTGGAACACACTCGTGGAGTTGACCCTGCTTTCGGTCGTGGTGCTGACCGGCCTGGGGTTCTATGACGACTACACGAAGATCATCCAGCAGAACAGCGGCGGCGTGCGGTCGCTGGTCAAGCTTTCGGTCCAGATCGGGCTTGCGCTCTTCATCGGGCTCTATTTGTGGGAGCGCCCATCCACCCGCAACCTGATCACAGATATCATGGTGCCCTTCTACAAGTATCCGGTGGCGACGGGCGTGGGCCTGATCGGGTTGGCGCTGGCGATCCTTACCATTGTGGGCAGTTCGAATGCAGTGAACCTGACCGACGGATTGGATGGCTTGGCCATCGGCTGCACGATCATTGTGTCATTCGTGTTCCTGGTCTTGACTTACCTGGCAGGACACAAGACGGCCTCCGCCTACTTGCAGATTCCGCACGTGGTGGGCGCCGGCGAGTTGACCGTGTTCTGCGCCGCCATGATCGGGGCGGGCCTGGGCTTTCTGTGGTTTAATTGTCATCCCGCCCAGGTCTTCATGGGCGATACCGGTTCGCTGGCGCTGGGAGGCGCGCTGGGGATCATCGCGGTTCTGATCCATCAACCGCTGGTGCTTGTGATTGCCGGCGGCGTGTTTGTGATGGAGGCGGTCTCGGTCATGCTCCAGACGGGCTGGTTCCGTTATACCCGGCGGCGCTACGGGACCGGACGGCGCATCTTTCGCATGGCGCCCATTCACCATCACTTCCAGAAGAAGGGATGGCATGAATCGCAGGTCGTCATGCGGTTC
>JAPLUA010000156.1 GCA_026397855.1 Verrucomicrobiota bacterium
CAAAGAGGTGGACATCACCCGGCCGCCTTATGTGATCCGTTACCCGGAGCTGGTCAATTACATGGACCCGCCGCCCGGCGCGCCGCGGGTGAACCACGCCAGCCTCAACGTGTTCGTCCGCTGCAATCAGGTCTCCTCCGGCAACTGGCAGCTCGAGCCCGGCTCCAACTGGTCCACCGATGGCGACCCCGGCTTTGTGGATCCCGGCAAAGGCGATTACCGCCTGCGCCGCGGCGCGGAGGTTTTCAAGAAGTTGAAGGGGTTTGCGCCTATTCCGTTCCAGGAGATGGGGCTGCAAAGCCGCGCGGCACAGTGAGCGGGAGGTCCGAGTCGAAGCTCAAATACCGCCCGGATCATTCGCGGGAAGTCCTTCGCTCCTTACGAGCGGCGGCGATCTCTCGGTTGATTTCTACCAATGACAACCGCGCAGTTCCGCTGGCAGCCGCTGCCTGGCGGACGCGGCTCAAAGCCATCCGGCTCCGCGAGTCGCGAATGGACTGAACCACCAGGTCCGGCCCTTGGAGGCTCTTGTTCATTCGCCGGCTGCCCTCCCCGGCTCCCGGACGCCCTTGCCTTCGCGTTTGGTGATCGAGTCGCCCAGCTCCGCGCGGGCTTTCTCCGCTTCGGCTTCGAGTTGCTTAACCATCTTCGGATGCTGTGCCGCCACGTCGGTGGTCTCGGAAACATCGTTGGCGAGGTCGTAAAGCCCGGCGCTCTCGATCTTGCGCTGCTCGTAGGGGACAGGCGTGCCGTCGCGTCCGCCGGGCTTGCCGGCCAGGGTGCGGTAGCTGTGGGGCAATTGCAGCTTCCAGCGGCCATCGCCGCTCACGACCGACTGAAGCTGGTTGGCTTCGTAATAGAACCAATAGGCGTCGTGCGGGTTCTTCGCGCCGCGCTTGCCCGAGATAATCGGCCAGACGTCGAGCCCGTCAATGGCATGCTTCGGCAGGTCGGCATGGATGAGCTTTGCGACGGTGGGCAACAGGTCAATGGTCATGAACATCTGCTTGTTTTCTGTGCCGGCGGGAATCCTGCCCGGCCATCGCATGATGCACGGTTCGCGGGTACCGCCTTCCCAGCAGGTGCCTTTGCCCTCGCGCAGGGGATAAGCCGAGCCGGCATGGTCGCCGTAGCTCAGCCACGGGCCGTTGTCCGCGGTGAAGATGACCCAGGTCCTGCCTTCGACCCCCGTCCGCTTGAGGGCGTCCATGACCTGGCCCACCGACCAGTCTATTTCCTCGATCACATCGCCGTAGAGCCCGCGCTCGGTCTTGCCGCGGAACTTGTCGCTGACGTGCAGGGGCACGTGCGGCATGTTGTGCGCGAGGTAGAGGAAGAAGGGCCGGTCCTGGTTGCTCTCGATGAACTTGACGGCGTGCTCGGTGTACCAGGTTGTGAGCTGGTTCTGGTCTTCGTGCGTGACCTGCGGGATGCGCACCTTGTCGCCTTCGAACAGGACCAGGTCGGGGTAGCCGCGCTTTCGCCGGGCGTCGGTGGAGGGCAGCCTGACCAGTTCCGGGTGAAGCGGCCACATGTCGTTCGAGTAGGGCAGGCCGAAGTATTCATCGAACCCGTGGCGCAGGGGCAGAAACTGCGGGGCGTCGCCGAGATGCCATTTGCCGAAGATGGCGGTGGCGTAGCCGCGCTGCTTGACCAGTTGCGCCAGGGTCATCTCCCGCTTGCTGATTCCCACCTTGGATCGAGGCGCCAGCGCGCCGTGAATGCCGATGCGGTTCGGGTAGCAGCCCGTGAGTAATCCCGCGCGCGAGGCGGAGCACACCGGCTGGGCCACGTGGAAGTTGCTGAACTTGCAGCCTTCCGAAGCGAGCCGGTCCAGGTTTGGCGTCCGGAAGCCCTTGGCGCCGAACACGCCGACGTCCGCGTAGCCCTGGTCGTCGGTGAAGATGACGACAATGTTCGGGAGCGCGGAGGCTTTGGCGGCGCGCGCGGCTGGAGTGAAGCCAGCGGCGAGGCAGGCGCCGAGCAGGCAGAGCGTGAAGGAAATCCGTCGGCACAGCGGGCGCGGGGCGATATCGTTCATGCGGGGTAACGTAGCAGGGCGTGCCGGAAATTCAAAGGCCCGACTGCGGGCTGCGGGCTGCTTCCCGGCGCGAAGCCAGTTGAACCGGGCCCCATTAAACCGTAGAGACGCCGCGCGGCAGAGCCGCAACCAAGGCGAAACTATTCTTAACGCAGAGGCGCAGAGAAAGCGCGGAGAAACGCAGAGATAACACCCTGCGGCCCACGGGAGAATTGGACCACGGATAAAACCGGATGGAACTGGATGAGGGCCCTGACAAGAACCCTCTGCGAATCTTTGCGCTCTTCGCACTGCTATGCCCCAATTTGATCGCAGGCTGCGAAGGTTTAACGCAGAGGGCGCAGAGGTTCGCAGAGGGTTCTTCTTCTCTGCGGTTCCTTTGCGTCCACCACCGTTGAATAGTTACAGCTCGCGCGCTTACTGGTTGCGGACAAACCTTTTGCCCGGTAACTGGCGG
>JAPLUA010000656.1 GCA_026397855.1 Verrucomicrobiota bacterium
ACAGGCCGTGGCCGCCACCGCTTTGCGCCATCGCCTTATTTTGAACTTCGAGGCCGAAGCCGAGGGCATCACCACGGACCATATCATCGGACAGATCCTGAGAGACGTGCCGCGGGATGCGCAGGCGGTGAGTGCGTAGGCCACGGTCAGCAGAGGAAGCCTTTATAGGCCATGCCTGACGCCCTCATCACTCCTGAACTCCTGCGCCGGCTCGAGCAGTTCCAACTGCTCGCCGCCCGCCGGGCAAAGAGCTCGGCCAAGGGTGAACGCCGCAGCCGCGCGCGCGGACAGTCGGTCGAGTTCGCCGATTACCGCACTTATGTCCACGGCGATGATTTCCGCTACCTCGATTGGAATCTCTACGGCCGGCTGGATCGCCTGTTCCTGAAGCTTTACGAGGAGGAGCGCGAGCGGCCGGTGCGCATGTTCCTCGACGCCAGCGAGTCCATGACCTTTGGCGAGCCGCGCAAGTTTGACTTCGCGCGGCAGGTCGCCGCGGCCATCGGATACGTTGCTCTCTCCGGATTTGATCGCGTCAGCGTCAACCCGTTCCCTGATCTGGTCAACGGTCCCGAGTCTGACCCGGCAGCCCGCACGATGGAGCTGGCGGCGCGAGGCGCGCTTCGCTCCGTTCGCGGCAAGAAGTCCGCCCTGCAGTTCTTTCAGAACCTGGGCGCGCTCACCGCCGGAGGCTCCGCGAATCTCAACCAGGCCCTGCGGCGCGGCGCTCTCGAAGCGCGCCGGGCGGGCCTCGCCGTTGTGATCAGCGATTTTCTTGACCCGGAAGGGTATGAGGCGGGGCTGACCGCCTTGGTTGGCCGTGGTTTCCAGGTGGACCTGGTGCAAATCCTCGCCCCGGATGAGCTTTCTCCCACGACGTTCGGCGACCTGAACCTGGTGGACTCCGAAACCGGCGCCCACCAGGAGGTGACCTTCGGCCGGTTCCGTCTCAAGGCCTACCGCCAGACCGTGCAGAACTTCGTGCAGCGCCTTCGCGAATACTGTCAGGCCCGCGGCATCAACTTCTTCACCGCCAGCTCCAACACCGATTTGCAGGACCTGCTGCTCAAGCAACTGCGCAAGGCGGAGGTGTGGGGGTGAGGCAAAATCCGAAATCCGAAATCCGAAATCCGAAGGCTACCCCAACGGCGGGGTGCGGCAGCTTCCCCCTTCGGATTTCGGGTTTCGGGCTTCTTTCGGATTTCGGGTTTCGGATTTCGGCCTTCCTCCCGGCATGCACTTTCTAGCCCCACTGGCCTTCCTGTTCGCCGCCTCCATCCCGGTGGTGATCGTGTTCTACCTGCTGAAGCGCAAGCGGGTGGTGAAGCTGGTGTCGAGCACGCTGCTCTGGCGGAAATACCTCGCGGAAACCCAGGCCAGCGCGCCGTTCCAGAAGCTCCGCAAGAACTGGCTGCTGATCCTCCAGATCATCCTGCTGGCGCTTGTGGTGTTTGCCCTGGCCCGCCCCTATTTTGCGACGAAAGCCAAGCCGGCCCAGTTGCGGGTGGTGATTCTGGATGCCTCGGCTTCGATGCAGGCGACCGATGAAACGCCCTCGCGCTTCGAGAAAGCCCGCGCTGAGGCGCTGAAATGGGTGGACGGCCTCGCCGGCAACGACCAGATGGTCGTCCTCCAGGCCGGCGCCAATACCGAGGTGAAACAATCGGCCACGACCGAGAAGGCCGCCCTGCGGCGGGCCTTCCAAGCCTGCGTCTGCTCTGATGGCCCGACCCGGCTGGTGCCAGCGCTCAAAATGGCGGAATCGCTCGTGCGCGATCTCGATCCGAGGACCAACCCGGAGATTCACCTGTTCAGCGACGGCGCGGTGCCGGAGTTGAATGAGTTCGAGAACAAGGCGCTGCCGCTTGTCTTCCATCGCGTGGGCAAGGATGCGAACAACGTCGGCATCACCGCGCTCGACGCCCGCTCCAACCCCGAAGATGCCCGCCAGCGCGCCATTTACGCCAGCATCGCCAACTTCTCTACCAACAGCCAGCAGACGGAGGTGGAGCTGTTGTTTGACGACCGTTTGCTCGAAACGCGATCGATCACCATTGCGGCGACCGAGACTTCGCCCCAGGTCTTTCTTGCCGCTCAGCCGCGCGATGGGGTCTTCACCGTGCGCCTGACCGCCAAAGACGACCTGGCGGTGGATAACCAGGCCTCCATCGTCAGCCTGCTGCCCAAGCCGGTGAAAGCGTTGCTGGTTTCCCGGGGAAACCGGCTGCTGGAAAGGGCGTTGCGCGCGGTTCCGAATGTCGAGTTGGCTGTGGCCACGGATCTGACGGATCCCGCAACCGGCTTCGACTTCGTCGTCCTGGACGGCGTTACGCCGACTGTCTGGCCGGGTGGCAACGTGCTCGCGATTCATGTGGTTAACACGAATTGGGTTCAGGGCGTGACGCAGGTGGAGTCGCCGCCGATCGTGGACTGGAAATCGGCCCATCCGCTCCTGCGTTATGCCGGCTTTGATAACGTGCAGGTCATGCAAAGCCTCAGCGCTAAGACCCCCACGTGGGCGACCTCGCTGGTGGAGGCGCCGCAGGCACCGCTGATGTTTGCCGGGGAGTTGGGACGGCAGCGCATCATTTGGATAGGGTTTGACACCCTGGAGAGCAACTGGCCGTTGCGCGTGTCCTATCCCATCTTTGTCGCCAACGCGGTGGAATGGCTCAACCCGGCCAACGCGCGCAGCGGTCAACTGCTGGTCAAAGCGGGCGACCCCTTCCGGCTGGCGCTCACCGAGCCGGCTGCCAGCGCCCAGGTCACGCTTCCGGGCGGTGCTGCCAAATCATTGACCCTGGACCCGAGCGCCAGCGAGCTCGTGTTTGGCGACACCCTCAAACAAGGCACTTACAAGGTGCGCCTCGGGACCAATGACACGGTCTTTTGCGTGAACCTGCTCGACGCCGCCGAGAGCAACATCAAGCCGCACGAGGCGGTGGAGCTTGGCAAATACACCAAAGTAACCGCCACGACCAAGCATCGCGCGAACATGGAATTGTGGCGCACCATCGCCGCGATCGGCCTTCTGGTCCTGCTGTTCGAGTGGTGGTACTATCATCGGAGGACGGTGTGAGCACCCCGAGTCAAGAACCCAAAGGTGGAGGCAACTGGCCGAAGGATGAATTCGGCCGAAGCGAAGTCATTGCCCAATTCTGGTGGGTGCTGCCCGTGTTGCTGGCCATTGTGATGGCGCTGCTGCTTCCGGTCCTCAACCGGGCACGCGGGCTGGCCAACAAACGGAATCAGGCCATCGCCTATTGCGCGCAGGACCAGGATTACGCGGAACCCGTCTTGCGTGAGTTCACCCGGCAATCGGGCGTTAAGGCCCCCGCCGTTTACGACAGCGAAGCCGTGAAAACCGTCGGGCTCGCAAACCGCCTTCTCGCCGAGCGCCCACATCCCCGATGCGATGTGTTCTGGGGCAACGAGGAATTGCGCACCCGCCAACTCGCGGCACAGGGGGTTTTCCGCGAAACGAACGGATGGGCCGCATTCGGCTATCGCACCCGGCGGATCGTGGTCAACACGAACCGTCTTTCAATGGCATCCGCGCCCCGGTCTCTGCTCGATCTCACCAATGGGGCATGGCGCGGAAAGGTGGCGCTCGCCTATCCGCAGTTCGGGACGACCGCCACCCATTTCCACGCGTTGCGCCAGCATTGGGGCGATGCGGTGTGGCTGGCCTGGTGCCGGGCGTTGGCTGCCAATAATCCTTTCCTCGTGGACGGCAACTCGGTGGTCGTGAAGACCGTCGCGCGCGGCGATGCCTGGATTGGCCTGACCGATTCGGATGACATCGCCGCCGGACAGGCTGAGGGGTTGCCGGTCGCCGCGTTGCCGATGACCGAGGAGACGCTGCTCATTCCAAACACGGCCGGGGTAGTGCGCGGCGCGCCGCACCCCGAGGCGGCCCAACGGTTGTTTGAATTCCTGCAACGCCCCGAGGTCGTCAGGCAACTGGTGGCCGCCAAGGCGCTGGAAGGTGTTTCATCGGCAGAAATTACCAGTCCCACGCTCAAGGTGAACTGGGACACCCTCCTGCGCGATCTGGAGGACACGACCGCAAGGTTGAACGCCATCTTCCTCCGCTGAACATGAGAGCCAACGAGCATTTGTTCGCCGACCGCAGCACCCGCAGCGCCTGGGCCTGTGATTGGCTTTCGGGCCTTGTCATTGCATGAACTGGCCTCTGCTCAAAAACAGTCTGCTGGTGGCGGGCTTCACGACGTTCCTGGCGGCGAGCTTCGGTTTCGTGGCGGCGCTGTGGCTGGCCGGGTTCGAGAAGCGTGGGCGCAGTCGCCTGCTGGCCGTTGCGGTAACAGCCCTCGCCCTGCCGCCGTTCCTGGTGACCAACTGCTGGCTGCACTTTCTCGGGCCGGCCGGCGTTTGGCGAGGTTGGCTGCCGCTGGACATCGTGTCCCTCGGCGGCACCGTCTGGATTCTGAGCCTGCTGACCTGGCCGATTACGCTGTTCATGGTTTTGAGCGCCTGGCAGCGGCTGGAACCCTCCCAACTGGAAAGCGACGTGGCGGTGCGCGGCGGGTGGCTGATTCGAGGACTGCTCTGGCCTCTGGCGCTACCGGCCCTGGCCCAGGCGGCGGTGCTGACTTTCGTCCTGGCCCTGAATAACTTTGCCGTCCCCGCCATCCTGCAGGTGAAGGTCTTTCCCGCGGAAATCTGGGTGCGCTTCAACACCACCTTCGACACCGTTGGCGCGCTCCGGTTAAGCTGGCCGCTCGTGCTGGCGCCGCTGCTCCTGCTGCTCTGGTTCGCCCGCCGGGAATTCTCCTGGCCGCGAACGGAAGGGCCTGTTTCAGCGAAACTCTTCCGCCAGCAGCTTGGCCGTGCCTGGTTTTGGTCTTGTGGCGCGGGCACCACTTTGCTCTGTCTCCTGGCGGTCGGCCTCCCCCTGTTCCAACTCATCTCCGCCAGGAGGACCTGGACGGAACTCCCCGGCGCTCTCTCAGCGGGCCAGAGCGCAGTGGAGAACTCTTTCATCTACGCCGCGGCGGCAGCGACCGCAGTCGTCCTCTCCGGCCTCTTCCTCAGCGCCCGTAACCAGACAATGCCGGAATTGCGGACCCCGTCCTCGACCGCCCCAGCCTTTCGGTTTTCGGATTTCGGGCTTCCTTCGGCCTTCGGCTTTCGGCTTTCGGATTTCCTCTGGCTCCCCTTCCTCCTTCCCGGCGTCCTGCTGGGCATCGCGCTGATTGTGCTGCTGAATCGTCCCTGGTTCTCGTTCTTCTACGAAACCGCGGCCATCGTCGTTCTGGCGTTTGTGATCCGGTATCTGGCCCTGGGCTGGACTCCCATGGCCCGCGCCTTGCGGACGGTGGACCGCGATCTGGTGGACGTTGCCCGGTTGAATGGCGCGACGCGCTGGCAGATGCTGCGCCATGTGCAGTGGCCGCAAATCGCGCCCCAGGCCGCCGCGGCGTGGTATATCGTGTTCCTCCTTTGCCTCTGGGATGTGGAATCCATGATCCTGGTCGTGCCGCCCGGCGGGGAGACGATCGCGCTGCGCGTGTTTAACCTGCTGCACTACGGCCACAATTCGCAGGTGAACGCGCTTTGCCTGACCCTGCTGGCGGTGGCCGTCGTGCCGCTGGCGGCCGGGAAGGCATGGGGCATGATGCGTGATGCGTGGTGCGTCTTCACGCAGCACGGAGCACGCAGTACGGTATTCGCCGCCTGCGCCGCCGCGCTCGTCCTGACCGCGTGCAGGCCGGGCGGCCCGTCAAACCAGGCACTGCTCCCAAGCCAGCTTTTCCAGCGCGTGCAGACCATCGGCTCGCGGGGCGTGGGGGTCGGTGAGTTCAATAAGCCGCGCTCCGTGGCTGTGGATGCGCAGGACAACCTCTACGTGGTGGATATGACCGGGCGGGTGCAGAAGTTCTCATCGAATGGCGTGTTTCTGCTATCGTGGCAGATGCCGCAAACCGACCTTGGCAAGCCCAAGGGCATGGGGCACGATCCCGACGGCAACATCCTTGTGGTCGAGCCACACTATCAGCGTGTGAACGTCTTTTCGCCCGAGGGCAAACTCGCGGCCCAATGGGGCAGGCGCGGCACCAATGCCGGCGAGTTCATTTTGCCTCGCGCGGTGGCGGTCAATTCCCGGGGTGAAGTCATCGTGAGCGAATACGGCGTGGTGGAGCGTGTGCAGCGGTTTGCTGGCCGTGGAGGGAAGCTGCTGGCCGGCCTGGGGCATTCCGGCAATGGGCCGGGCGAGTTCAATCGCCCCGAGGGATTATGCGTGGATGTCCAGGACCGCCTATACGTGGCCGATTCCTGCAATCACCGGATCCAGGTCTTCTCACCCGAGGGCAAATGGATTCGCGCTTATGGCCAGGCGGGGCAGGGCAGGGGCGAGTTGAGTTATCCCTATGACATCTGCGTGGATAAGGCCGGGCGTCAATATGTCTGCGAGTTCGGCAATAGCCGCATCCAGGTGTTCGATGCGAGCTGCCAGCCCATTGAAACCATCGGCGGCCCGGGTGGGGAACCGGGCAAGTTCAACAACCCCTGGGGCGTGGCGCTCGACTCGGCGGGGAATCTCTACGTAGCCGACTCGCAAAACCATCGGGTGCAGAAGCTGATTCACAGATGAGCTTTCAATTCACCCATCCCTATTACCTCCTGCTCCTGGTGCCCGCGCTGGCGTGGGTGATCTGGTTTGCGTGGAAGAGCGACGTCCAGGTCAGCCCCTGGCGTCGCTGGACGGCGCTGGCGATTCGTATCGTCGTGCTGCTCGCCATGGTGTTTGCGGTTGCCGGCCTGCAATGGCGGCGGCCCATGGAGGGCATGAACATCTTCTTCGCCCTGGACCGCTCCGACAGCGTCCCGTCGGCGCAACAGGATGCCGCCAAGCAGTTCATTAACAAGGTCTCCCGGCAGAAGAAGAATGTGGATAAGGCCGGCGTGATTGTCTTCGGCACCGAAGCCAGCATTGAGTCCTCGCCCAACGCGGCGGTGGACCTGCAGAAGATCCAGGCGGTGGTCGGCACGGAAAGGACCGATCTGGCCGGCGCCATCCGCCTCGCCACCGCCGCCTTCCCGGAGACCGGCCAGAAGCGGCTGGTCCTGCTGACCGACGGCAATGAGAATATCGGTGACGCGATGAGCGCCGTGCTGGCTGCGAAACCGCTGGGGGTCTCCGTGGACATCGTTCCCATGGGGGTGGCGCGCGTCAACGATGTCGCTGTGCAAAGGCTGCAGATACCGCCCAAGCTGAAGAAGGGACAGGCCTTCGAGGTCAAGATCTTCGTTCAGGCCGACCAGCCCACCCCCGCCACGGTGCGGCTGTATCGGAATGAGCAATACCTCGGCGAGCAGAAGGTTGACCTCGCGGCCGGCAAGAACCTCTTCACGTTTCCCCAGACCCTTGCCGAGGCGGGGTTTTACAGCTACGACGTTCAGGTGGATGCGCCGGGCGATCCTCTGCCGCAGAATAACCGCGCCTCCAGCTTTGCCGCCGTGCGCGGCGAGCCAACCCTGTTGCTCGTCTCGGCCGACCCTGACCAGGATCGGCAATTGGCCGCGGCTTTGCAGTCGTCCCGCCTGCAAGTCCGCCTCGTCGGCCTGAAGGATTTCCCGGGAACCCTCGCCGAGATGCAGAGCTACGACGCCATCTTCATCAGCAATCTCTCCGCGGGGGACCTGGGCAACGACCGGCAGAAACTGATCGAGAGCGCAGTCCGCGATTTCGGCGTCGGCCTGGTCTGTGTGGGCGGCGACCAGACCTACGCGGCGGGGGGCTATCGCGGCACGCCGCTGGAATCCACGCTGCCGGTCAGCATGGAATTGGACAGCAAGAAGGTTCTGCCCAGCGGCGCCGTTGTGCTGGTGATGCATGGCATGGAGTTCAACAACGGTAACCAGGTGGCCCGGGACTGCGCCCAGGGCGTGCTCGCAGCCTTGGGATCGAGCGATGAGATGGGGATCGTGCTTTGGGATGGCACCGAGCGTTGGGTATTTCCGCTCCAGAAGGTGGGAGACAAGAAATCGCTGGCGCGGGAGATTGCCGGCATGAACCAGGGGGACCTGGGCAGTTTCCAGGGGGTGCTCGAGCAGGCCCATGATGCCCTCAAGAAATCCACCGCCAACCTCAAGCATATCATCGTGTTCAGCGACGGGGATCCAGCAGCCCCCACGCCGCAGTTGATGCAGTCTATGGTCAGCGACCGGATCACGGTCAGCAGCGTGATGATCTCCGGCCACGTCGGTCCCGATACGATGATCTGGATCGCCGATCACGGCAAAGGCCAGTTCTACAAGGTGGATTCCCCCAATGACCTGCCCCAGATCTTCATCAAGGAAACCGCGGTGATCCTGAAGTCCGCCATTTACGAGGATCCGTTCATCCCCCAGTTGCGGGCGGTCAGCGAGGTGGTGCGCGGCATTGGCGCGAGCGAATACCCGAAGTTGCTAGGCTACGTTGCCACCACTCCGAAGCCGCGCGCGGAAACCCCTTTGTGGACCGACAAGGGCGACCCGTTGCTCGCGCATTGGCAATACGGCCTGGGCCGCGCCGCCGCCTTCACCTCCGACGCCAAACCGCGCTGGGGCAAGATCTGGATGAGCTGGGACAAATACCGGCAGTTTTGGTCGCAGATCGGTCAGTGGAGCTTGCGGCGGCTGGAGAATGCGGATTTCGCCACCGAAGTGTCGGTTGACAAGGGCGAGGGCGTTATCAATGTCGAGGCCCTGGATGACCAGGGCAACTTCCGGAACTTCCTCAACCTCCAGGCCATTGTGGCCAGCCCCAAAGGCGAACGCCAGACGGTGCGCCTCGAACAGACCGGGCCCGGCCATTACGAGGCGCGTTTCCCGACCAAGGATGTCGGGCTCTACATGCTCAACCTCACCGATATCAAGGATGGCCAGGTGCGCGGCTCGCAGATCATTGGCGCCAGCGTCAACTACTCGCCCGAATTCAGCGCCGCGGAGCCCAATCGCAACCTCCTGCGCCGCCTTGCTGAAAGCGGCGCGGGCAAGGTGCTGGACCCGGCGGTCCCGACCGTGAACCCTTTCCTGCACGACCGCAAGAACACCTTCCAGCCGCGCGACTTGTGGGAGTGGCTGCTGAAGTGTGCCATCGTCCTCTTCACCGTGGATGTCGGCGTGCGGCGAATCCAGATCGGCCGCGATGAATGGCTGCGTGCCACGGGGGCCCTGCGGCGCTGGCTCTTCTTCTGGCGGGGCGTGGCGCGCACGCCGGAGGCCGAGGAGTCATTGACCGCGCTCCTGACGCGGCGCGAACAGGTCCGCGCCCAGCACACTGCCCCGGCACCCGAGGCCAGCGCCGACCTGTTCCGGCCGGTGAATGCGCCCGTCCTGCCGTTACCGGGCGAGGAAGTCGCAGCTCTTGTGCCGCCGGATAAGCCTCCCCCGGCTGCCGAACCGCCCACGCCCGGCGCCGAATCCGCGCCCAGCACCGCCAGCCGGCTTCTGGAAGCCAAACGCCGGGCGCAGAAGCGCCGGGGTTGACCCCGGCAGAGCGATTGGCAAAGCTGGAGCGCGATGACGACGAATGACATTCCCCGTGCCCGGCTGCTGCCGGCTATGCTTGGCCTCTTGTGCATCCTGAATGCGAATGGGCTTTGTGCGGAGCCATCGGCCCGAACCAGCGCGGAGTGGAAGAATCTTCGACAGCAGGCCATTAACCGGCCGCGGCGCATCATCTTCAACAACGATGGCAACGAGCCGGTTTACTTCTGCAAATCGGTCGGCAAGGACCAGTTGCTCGGGCCTCGCACCCGCGACCTTGCCGGCACGCAGGTTGATTCGATCTTCTATTGCACCTGGAGTTCGGGGTTCTCTCTCTTCACTCACCGCACCCAGGCCGGCCAGGTCTTCAGCACTCGCGAGGGCTGCTTCAGCAACAACCTGGCCCAGGCATTCCTCGAACAGGGGGTTGATCCGTTGCAGGTCATGGTCGAGTTTGGCCATAAGCGGGGCATCGAGGTCTTCTGGTCCATGCGAATGAATGACACTCATGACGGTTCCCTCACCGCTTATGGGCCGGTCATGTTCCGCGCCAACCGCCTCAAGGTCCAGCATCCCGAATACCTGGTCGGCTCGGCCACTCAACGGCCCCGCTACGGCGCCTGGTCGGCCGTGGATTATGGGTTGCCGCAAGTCCGGGACCTGGCCTTCGCCTTCTGCGAGGAGATCTGCCGCAACTATGACGTGGACGGCATTGAGCTGGACTTTTTCCGCCACGCCTTTTTCTTCCAGTGTTCAGCCGACAATCGTGCTTGCGGCGCCGCCGAGCTGGATGCCATGACGGCATTGATGGAGAGAATCCGGTCTATGACGGAGGAGATCGGGCGCCGCCGAGGTCGTCCCATCCTGGTGGCGATCCGCGTCCCTGACTCCGTTGACTACTGCCGGTTCATCGGCCTTGATCTGGAGAAGTGGCTGGGCAAGGGCCTGACGGACCTGCTGATCGTGACCGGTTACACTCAGCTCAATCCGTGGGACTACAGCGCCAAACTGGGGCACCAATACGGCGTTAAGGTCTATCCTTCACTGGACGAGCCAAGACTGCGGGATCCGGAGGCACAGACAGCCCGCGCCAGCGTCCAGGCTTATCGGGGCCGCGCTTTGCAGGCCTGGGCTGCCGGAATGGATGGGATTTACATGTTCAACTTCTTTAACCCCAAGAGCCCGCTCTGGCGCGAGTTGGGCGACCCCGAGGCGTTGCGGAAACTGGACCGCACGTATTTTCTGAGCGTCCGGGGCACCGGCTCGATGTATGTCCCCCACCAGAATTTCATCCGTGTGCCGGTCCTGAACCCTGCCAGTCCCATCCCGCTGCCTCCCGGCAAGGCCGTTGAGCTTCCCGTGTCACTCGGTGAAGGCGGCAAACCCGCGCAGCCGGCTCTCCTGCGACTCCGGTTCAAGAATCTTAAGAAGCCGGACCTTGTGCGCGTCCGCTGGAACCGCAAGACGCTGGAGATCAAGCCCCCACAAATGGGGGCATGGGTCGAGTATTCGATTCCAGCGGGCTGGGTCGAATCCCAGAATAATACCCTCGAGCTGAGCATGTCCCCGGAAGGCGAGCGGCAAGTCGCCCTTGCGGATCTTTGCATTGCGTTGGGTCGCAGCGGGACAAGCAAGGGCGGCGAATAGACTTTCCATGGACTGGATAGCTTATGGCTGTGCCCCTTGCAATGGGCGGACACCATTTACCAGAGAGTAGAGCACGGACGCTATGAAAGGAGAAACAGTGAAACGAATCCTGGGCCTGACCCTGCTGCTGAGCCTAAGCGCCGGGGCTGCCGAGACAACGCTGTGGTACAACAAACCGGCGGGCGATTGGGAGCGGGAGGCGCTTCCGATTGGCAATGGCCGGCTTGCCGCCATGCTGTTCGGCGGCGCTCCGAAGGAACGGATTCAGTTCAACGAGGAGACGCTCTGGATCGGCGACGAAACAGATACCGGCGCTTACCAGGCGTTCGGCGACGTGCTGGTTGAGCTGACGCACGGCGAGGCGACGGCCTACCGGCGGGAGCTGGACCTCCAACGCGGGGTCCACACGGTCACCTACGAAAGCGATGGCGTGAAGTATTGGCGCGAGGCGTTCGCCAGCTTCCCCGCCAGGGTGATGGTCTTCCGGTTCGGAGCAAGCCAGCCGGGCAGGCTGAACGGGACGGTCAGGCTGACCGACATGCACAAGGGCAATATCCGCGTAGCCGGCAATCGCCTGGTCTCCTCCGGCTCTCTGGTCGGCTATCAATACGAAGGCACCAACCGTTACGCGATCGCCCTGAACTACGAAGCCCAGGCGCTGGTGCTCAATGACGGCGGCACGATCGAGACGGTCGGGGACTGGGTCACATTCCGGAACGCGAACGCTGTCACCTTGCTGCTCGATGCCGGTACAGACTTCGCCCAGGACCGCAGCAAAGGCTGGCGGGGACCGCTGCCGCATCGTGCCATCACGTCCCGGCTGGGGCGGGCGGCGCGCATTCCTTACGGCAAGCTGCTGGCCGATCACCTCCAGGACTACCAGGCGCTGTTCAGCCGGGTGACCCTGGACCTTGGCCCCGGCCCGGCGCCGGCCCTGCCGACGGACGAGCGGTTGCTGGGCCTGAACCAGGCGCACATGCCCGACGTGGGGCTGGAGGCGCTGTTGTTCAATTATGGCCGCTACCTCCTCATCGCGTCGTCGCGCCCCGGCGGGTTGCCGGCCAATTTGCAGGGCAAATGGAACCAGAGCAACCGGCCCGCGTGGCGCAGTGACTATCACACCGATATCAATGTGCAGATGAATTACTGGCCGGCGGAGCCGGCCAACCTGGGGGAGTGTCTCCTGCCTTACGCCGCGTGGCTGAACTCCATCCGCAAAGTGCGCGTGGCGGCGACGCGGGAGGCGTTCCACACCCGGGGGTGGACCATGCGGGCGGAGAACGGCGTTTTCGGCGGTTCGACCTGGGAGTGGGTCCAGTCCGGAAGCGCCTGGTGCATGCAAAACGTCTGGGAGCACTACGCTTTCGGAGGCGATCGGAAGTATCTGCGCACGATGGCCTATCCGATGATGAAGGAAGTCTGCATGTTCTGGGTTGACCGGCTCAAGCCCCTGCCGGATGGCACCCTCGTCGCGCCTGACGGCTACTCCCCCGAGCACGGGCCGCGCGAGGATGGCGTATCGCACGACCAGCAACTGGTCTGGGATCTATTCAACAACACCGTCGAGGCCGCCTCCGCGCTCGGCTGCGACCGCGAGTTCCGCGACATGATTGCCGCCAAGCGGGATAAGCTGCTCGGCCCGAAGATCGGCTGCTGGGGTCAACTGCAGGAATGGATGGTGGATCGCGATGACCCGAAGGACACCCATCGGCACCTGTCGCACCTCGTGGCAGTGCATCCCGGCCGCCAGATTTCTGCTCAGACAACGCCCCAACTGGCACGGGCCGCCGAGGTCTCGCTCAACGCCCGCGGCGACGTGAGCACGGGGTGGAGCACCGCTTGGAAAATCAACCTCTGGGCGCGTCTGCACAACGGGGACCGTGCCTACAAGCTGATCGGGAACCTGCTGCGGTTCGTCGGGGACACCCGCATTAATTACAAGGACGGCGGCGGAGTTTACGCGAACCTTTTCGACGCCCATCCTCCCTTTCAGATTGATGGCAATTTCGGCTATACCGCCGGCATTTGCGAGATGCTCCTGCAATCCCACACAGGTGAAATTGAACTTCTGCCGGCGCTGCCAAAGGCCTGGCCGTCCGGGAGCGTCAGGGGGCTCCGTGCCCGCGGCGGTTTCACCGTGGACATTGAATGGAAGAACGGACTGGTGACCAACTACCGCCTCGCTTCGCCTGAGCCGCGTGATGCGAAGGTCCTTGTCAATGGTCAGCTCATGCCGGTAAGATCGGTGAAACCGTAAGACACGGTTTTCTCGAACCCGCACGAGCAGGTGTTCATCGTGCTGCCCCCCGAGCAGAAGGCGAGATTTGATGTTCTTGAACGCGAGCGGCACGACTACCTGCGGAAGAAGCAGGGACCGACGACCAACCTGCTTTGAGGGGGCGGCACCAACTGACGTGGAATGCCCCCTGGGGAAACCAAGAACCCGAAGCCATTGAAATGACAAAAGAGCAAATGACCAAGTCTGCGCCGCCAGTGGCGGCAAGCCAGATTCCCGGATCCAATTCCCCGCTAACCGGCGCTGGCCCGGAGAAGCCCGGGTCTTCCCGCGGAACAATGGCGGTGATCCTGGTGGTGGGCCTGCTGTTGGTGGCCGGAGCTGTGTGGATGGCTCGCAGCCGTGCCACGGGCGCCGACAAGAAAGGGCCCGGCGCTGGCCGCATGGAACTGCCACCCGTACCGGTCGTCGCCGGCATCGTCGCCGAAAAGGATGTGCCGATCTACCTGGGCGGAATCGGCACCGTCCAGGCGTTTAACACGGTCACCGTCCGCGCCCGGGTGGATGGGCAGGTGACCAGGATTGCCTTTATCGAAGGCCAGGATGTGCGCGCCGGGGATTTGCTGGCGCAAATTGATCCCGACCCTTACCGCGCGGCGATGGAGCAGGCCACGGCCAGGAAACGGCAGGACGAAGCCCAACTCGCCAACGCGCGGGTGGACCTGAATCGCTATGCCGATCTGCGCGCCAACGAAGGCGTTACCCAGCAGCAATACGACACGCAGAAGGCGCTGGTGGACACGCTGGCCGCCACGGTTAATGCGGACCAGGCGGCCATCGAGAGCACCAAGGTCCAGCTTGCCTATACCACCATCGTCTCGCCCATTGACGGGCGCACCGGCATCCGGCAGGTGGATGCGGGCAACATCGTTCATGCCAGTGAAGCCACCGGCCTGGTGGTCATCACCCAACTGAAGCCCATCTCCGTCGTCTTCATCCTGGTCGCCCAAAACCTGCCCCGGATCCAGGACCAAATGCGGATCCTGGGGGCCGATCTGCCCGTCGTGGCGGTTGATCGGGACAACACGACCGTCCTGGGGGAAGGCAAACTGGCGGTGATTGACAACCAGATTGACCCCTCCAGCGGCACCATCAAACTCAAGGCAACTTTTCCCAACACCGACCTGCGGCTCTGGCCGGGCCAGTTCGTGAACGCCCATTTGCTGCTGACCGTCCGGAAGGGCAGCGCCGTGGTGCCCGATTCGGTAATCCAGCGCGGACCGGAAGGCGCTTTCGCCTTCGTCATCAAGGAGGACCAGACCGTCGAAGTCCGCCGCGTGAAGGTGTCATCAACGATCGCCGACCAGGTCGGAGGAGGGGGAACCGTGATTGAAACGGGGCTGCAGCCCGGCGAGCGTATCGTGGTGGACGGCCAATACAAGCTGCAGCAGGGTTCGCGCGTCAAAATGGCGGACGGCGGCGGGGGTAAATCCGAAGGCCGAAAACCGAAGGCCGAAGGAAATCCGAAATCCGAGATCCGAAGCAAGGGCAGGGCTAGCTGAGTAAGTGCGTGCGAACTGGGGAAAAGAGTTACATGAGTTGCATCGGTTACATGGTTACAAAGGTCAGCCACCCCACCCCCTCATGTAACTCATGCAACCCATGTAACCCATGTAACCCATGTAACCCATGTAACCCATTCACCCACCCACAACCCCTCCCACTAAACCCTTGAGCATTTCCGAGCCATTCATTCACCGCCCGATCGCCACGTCGCTCCTGATGGCTGGTGTGCTGCTCATGGGGATGCTGGGCTACAGCCTGCTGCCCATTTCGTCGCTGCCGCCCGTGGATTTTCCCACCATCCAGGTCACGGCCCAATACCCGGGGGCGAGCCCGGACGTGATGGTGTCATCCGTAACCACCCCGCTCGAACGGCAGTTCGGCCAGATCAGCGGGCTGGCGCAGATGACTTCAATCAGTTCCTTCGGCAACTCCAGCATCACGCTGCAATTCGTGCTCGACCGGGACATAGACGCCGCCGCCCAGGATGTGCAGGCGGCGATGAACGCGGCCAACGGCGTCCTGCCGCGCATGCCCAATCCGCCGACCTATAGCAAGGTCAACCCCGCCGACACGCCGATCCTCACGCTGCAAATCACGTCCGACACCCTGCCGTTGGAAAAGGTCAACGACCTGGCGGACACCGTCCTCGCCCAGAAGCTCAGCGAAGTGACCGGGGTGGGCCTGGTGACCATCGAAGGCAACCAGAAACCCGCTGTCCGGGTTCGCATCAATCCGACCGCCCTCGCCGCCCAGGGGCTGAGCCTGGAAGACGTGCGCACGGCGCTGATGCAGAACAATGTCAACGCCCCCAAGGGCAGCTTCGACGGGCAGCGCCAATCCTATGCCATCAATGCCAACGACCAGATCTTCTCCGCAGGCGAGTTCCGCGAGGTCATCATCGCCGTAAGGAACGGCGCGACGGTCCGCATGCGCGATGTGGGGGACGTGATTGACAACGTGGAGAACGTCCGCATGGCGGGCTGGGTGGACGG
>JAPLUA010000051.1 GCA_026397855.1 Verrucomicrobiota bacterium
GCGAAGATCAAACAGCGCGTGAAGGAACTCCACGAGTTCAATCCCATGCTCGGCTTCCGCGGCTGCCGCCTCGGCATCGTTTACAGCGAGATCTCCGAAATGCAAGCGCGCGCCGTCTTTGAAGCCGCTGCCGAAGTGCAGAAGGCCGGCATTAAGGTGAAGCCGGAAGTCATGATCCCGCTCGTCGGGTTCAAGAAGGAACTCGACCTACAGGTCGAGGTCGTGCATGCCGCCGCCAAGGCCGTCATGGCCGAGAAGAAAGTGAAGCTCAACTACATGGTCGGCACCATGATCGAAGTCCCCCGCGGCGCGCTGACCGCCGACGAGATTGCACAGACGGCTGAGTTCTTTAGCTTCGGCACCAACGACCTCACCCAGACCTGCTTGGGGATGAGCCGCGACGATTCCGGCAGCTTCCTGCCGCCGTATGCGGAGCTGGAAATCATCAAGACCAATCCGTTCGCCTCGATTGATCAGGCCGGTGTGGGCCAGCTCATGAAGATCGCGGTGGAGAAGGGCAACCAGAGCCGGCCGGGCATGAAGATGGGCATCTGCGGCGAACATGGTGGCGACCCGCAGTCGGTTAAGTTCTGCCATAAGCTCGGGCTCACCTACGTGAGCTGCTCGCCGTTCCGAGTCCCTGTGGCCCGGTTGGCCGCGGCCCAGGCAGCCCTCGAAGACGAGGCCGCCAAAGGCACCAAGAAGCCGGCGAAGAAGAAGTAACGTCATAGCCGCCGAGGAAACGAGGCGCCAATAGAAACTTAGCCAGGCCGTCCCGGGAAACCGGGACGGCTTTTTGCTTGGGCGGATCCGCCAGATGGCGTCCGAGCTTTACACCAGGGAGCGTCTCGGGGAACTGAGCGCTCGGCTCAAGGCCTACCGGAACGAACGCTTTGAGGCCGGAGATAAGAATACCGCTGAACTGGCAAACGCCGCCCACATCTACGTGAAAGACGAGGATGAGCCGGGCTGCAACCACTTTCTCTGCACCCTCAGCTACCTTTCGCTAAATGAAGACAGTGCAAACCGCGGCCAGCGAGGCAGAAGAGGAAGGGCCATCTTAGAGATACTTGGCCAGCTCGGCCTGACTGACTGCCAGCACTTCCTTGTGCAGAGAATTGCCGTGCGCGTCAATCGTCACGACGGCGGGGAAGCTGACGACCTGGAATTCCCAGATGGCTTCAGGCGCGCCAAACTGCTCCATGAAATAAACGTTCGGCACGCGCTTGATGCACTCCGCCAGCACCTGGGCCGCGCCGCCGACGGCGTGGAGATAGACACATCCATACTGCTTGCAGGCCTCGACCGTTCTTTCCCCCATGCCCCCCTTGCCGATGACCCCGCGCAGGCCGAAGTCGCGGATGACCTGCCATTGGTAAGGCTCCTCCCGGATGGATGTGGTGGGGCCGGCGGCGACACACTTCCAGCTGTCCTGCTCGTCCTTGATGATGACCGGTCCGCAATGGTAGAGGACGCCACCCTGAAAGCTGACGCCAGGCGGAAGCAGCCCCCCTTCGTGCAGATACTTGTGAACGGCATCGCGGCCCGTGAACACGGTGCCGGTAATGGCGACTTCATCGCCGACTTTGAGCGAGCGAACGTCGGCTTCGGATACGGGTGTGGTGAGCTGGATCATAGGCGGAAGAAGTTTATCCTAGTAAAGCCACTTCTGGATCCTGCCGGCGAAGTCGAGCGCGACGCCCTGGCGGCGGTAGGCCCAGCACATGTAGCTGATGCTGACGAAATAGGAGGCTGGCAGGCGGTTGAGCACGCCGATCTTGGCACCCAGCAGCGTCGTCCTGCCGCCGAAGCCCATCGGCCCGATACCGAGCTTGTTGGCCGTGTCCACAATATCGCGCTCCAGCTTGTCGAGGTCGGGGTTCGGGTTGGAGTCCTCGAGCTTGCGCAGGAACTGCTGCTTCGAGAATTCATAGCCGGTAGCCCGGTCGCCGCCAATGCAAACGCCCAGAATGCCCGGACCGCAGCCCTTGCCTTGCGCCTGGAGCACAGCATCGAGGATCACCTTGCGGCAGCCATCCATGTCACGATTGGCCTTCAGCTTCTCATTGGGCAGGGAGTATTGTGCGCCGACATTCTCGCATCCGCCGCCTTTGAGAACCAGCCGCACGCTGACCTCCTCCGGGGCGTGCTGGTGAAAGTGCAGGATCGGCGAGCCGGGCCCCACGTTGGTGCCGTCGTTCCTGCCGGTGATCGAGTCCACCGAATTCTGGCGGAGGAACCCCTTCCGGGTTGCCATCTTCACCGCCTCGCGGGCCGCCTGCTCGAAACCGATCTGATCAAAGCCCATGGGGCAGTCCACATAGAAAATGATGCTGCCGGTGTCCTGGCAGATGGGCTGCGACTTGGTCTTCGCCAGCGCAATATTCTGCTCAATGATCTTCATCGCGCTGGCGGCGATGGTCCCTTGCTTCTCGCGCTCAAGGGCGCCGAGGATGGCTTTGTGCACATCGTCCGGGATTTCGGTCGAGGTGCGGCGGATAAGTTCCAGCAGTGAATCTTGCAGCACATTCATCGCCGGCAGGCTAAGCGGGAGCCCGATTCAAGTCAACCCGGCTCACCTGAAAAGCACGCTAACCACACGGGACCGTTACCGCTTCTTGCCGTAGCGTTTCTGGGGCGCTCCGCCCGGTGCGGCCACCGGAACCTGTTGGACTCCTGCGGGCACCGCGCCGGCGATAGCCGGGGTCGCCAAGGTAGTTATCGCCTTGAAGTGGCCCGCAACCACGCTCTGTTCCATATCCGGGAGGGCCAGGAAGATCTTCCCGGAGATGATGTTGCTGACCACCTGGCCGGTTTCAAGCTTCATGGCGTAGCCTGAGCTGTAATTCCTGCTCTGTGCCGCGTAACGCGGATTGGTCTTCCAGCGCTTGATCACCTGGGGCACGCCCTTGCCTTTCGTATCCTTATCCACGGTCCACGTGCGGTTGGTCAGGCTTTCATTGGCCGCCAGGTGCAGATAGACCGTAATCTCCCGATCCGGCGAAGCCGGGGCCCCTTCGTACAATCTCAGAATCTGGGGGGTGCAGATGGCGCTCTCAACGATGAAATTAGTCCCGGAGAGCGTGCCATTGGCCTTTCCTTCGGGGATCTTCGCCTGGGCCACGTCCAGCGTCCAGACGGCGGGTAGCACCGGCAGCTCCTTGGGTGCCTCAGGTTCGGCGGGGACAGCGTTAGTAGGGACCGGCGGAGCGCTGGCCAGCCTGGCTGCCTCGGCCCTTTTCTCCTGCCACTTGGTGAAATAGCCGTAGCCGAAGTAACCTCCTATGGCAACAACAACAACCACGCTGCCGATGGTGACCCACTTCATAACGGCGCCCTTCTGGCCGGCTTTCGCCTGGCTGAGCTTCTGCTCTAAAGCCGCCACCTGCGGCGCCACAGCCTTCGGCGCAGTCGAATGGTGGGTCTGGGACTGGCCGATGGAAAGCTTGGGCTGCGACTGCGACACGCTGGCAAGCGAGGCAAGGGCCGGACCGGCGGGCTTTTGCGGCACCACGAACTCCTTTTGACACGAGGGACATGGAATCTCGTGGCCGCACCACAGCTCGTCGCATTCGACACTGATCGCACAATGAGGGCATGAGAACTTAAAATCAGCCATAAACGTCTGTTTGTTAACCGTCGGGCACCGCATCCGCCACCAAGAGGCGGGCATTGCAAGCCCCTCGCAAGCAATGCGATTATAGACCATCGCGCCAAGGCGGCGTCAAGCCGGCAGGCGAAAGCCATGCTGGAAGTTACCACAGAAACCTTGACCGCGACGGGCAAAATGAATTTCATGTCCCCCGTATGAGTCTCAGGATGGGCGGCTATTGTCCGCGCCAGCCGGTTAAGTTTATGAATACAAAGAACATCGTTCTAACGGGAAAGCTACTGCTTGCGGCAGTTACAGTTTGTGCCGTGGCCGCCCTGCCCGCCCAGGCGCAGGCAGCCTCCAAAAAGGTGCTGGTCGTGACCGTCACCAAGGGGTTCCGCCATAGCTCAATCCCCACGGCGGAAAAGATCCTCGCCCAGCTAGGCCAGACAACCAGCGCCTTCACCGTGGAATATGCGCGCGTCGAGCCCACAGATCCGCAATTCAAAGGCGCCGATGGGAAGCCGGACAAGGCAAAGGTGGATGCGGCCATCAAAACGATCCTGGCCGAAAAGATGAGCCCTGCCGCACTGAAACAGTATGACGCGGTGATCTTTGCCAACACCACGGGCGATTTACCCCTGCCCGACAACCAGGCGTTCCTGGACTGGATCAAGTCCGGCAAAGGCTTTGTGGGGATGCACTCGGCGACCGACACGTTCCACGGCTTCCAGCCCTATATCGAGATGATCGGCGGGGAGTTCAAGACGCACGGAGCGCAGGTGGAAGTGTCGGCCATCAACCAGGATCAGGAGTGCCCCGCCTGCCGCCATCTGCCCGCGAACTGGAAAGTGTTCGACGAGATCTACCAGTTCAAGAACTTTGACCGCACAAAGGTCCACGGCCTGCTGACGCTCGACAAGCATCCGAACGACAAGACGCCGGGGGACTACCCGATCTCGTGGTGCAAGCGCTACGGCGGGGGACAGCTGGCGCCGACACCGCCCAATGGCGCGACGCTGCTGATTCAGAAAGACTGGCACAAAGCGCCCGGCCGCGTGTTCTACACGTCGCTTGGCCATCGCGAGGATGTGTGGGATCCGGCCTGGCCGGACCGCAAGAACCCCAAGGAGGTTGCGGAGGCCTACCAGGCTCATATTCTGGGCGGGATCAAATGGGCGCTGGGTTTGACCCAGTGCTGCCCCAAGGCGCTTAAGTGCCCTGCCAGGTAGCGCTGCCGCGGCATCCACCACCATGCATCACAAGACAGATATCCATTTTATGAGCGAAAACGAAAAGGACAAAAGTGCATTCAACCGCCGCGACTTTCTAAGAGGCGGCTCCGTGGCGACGATGATGACCATGATGGGCGGCGTGGAACTGTTCGCCCAGACGAATCAGGCCCCCGCCGGCCCCACCAAGATCAACGTGGTCAAGCTGAAGGTAGCAGTGATCGGCCTGGGCGCTTGGGGACGCGAGATTGTCAACACGCTGGCGCGAATCCCGGAAGCCGATATTGCGGCCATCTGCGACACCTACCCGGCCGCTTTGAAGCGCATCGCGAGCGTTGCCCCGAGCGCGGCGCAGACCGAGGATTACAAGACCATCCTGGATAACAAGGACATCAAAGCCGTCGTCATCGCCACGCCCACCGGCAACCACAAGGACATCGCGCTGGCGGCGTTGAAGGCTGGCAAGCATGTGTATTGCGAAGCCCCCCTGGCGAACACGATAGAGGACGCGCGAGAGATAGCTCTGGCGGCCAGGGGTGCCAGGCAGTCCATCTTTCAAGCGGGCCTTCAGATGCGGTCAGACCCCCAGCGGCATTTCCTGCTGCCGTTCATTCGCTCGGGAGCGCTGGGTAAGCTTTCCGAGGCGCGGGCGCAATGGCACAAAAAGACAAATTGGCGCTCCAGTTCCCCGAATCCCGACCGGGAAAAGGCC
>JAPLUA010000422.1 GCA_026397855.1 Verrucomicrobiota bacterium
CGTCGTTGTTCCAGTTACCGCCGCGCAGCAAACGATGCTCGCGTTCCGGCCGCACCCAAATAGGCTCGTAATTCCGCCCGCACTTTCTCGGTTAGCGCCGCGCCTTCCGCTTGCAAGGCGTGGCCGCGCCAGCTATTCCAGCGGGTCAGCAGGGCGTCCTTGGCCAGGGCGCCACATTGGTATTGCCGCACGTTCCAGCGCAGGCGGCGCCGCGCGGCGGCCACGTTCTCGCGGCAGAGCCGCCGCCGCCAGGGCCAAACCCGTTGGCCCAGAAAAGTCAGGCCATCGCGGGTCTGGAACACGCGCGACTTGCGGTCGTGCAGCCGCAGCCGGAAGGACGCCAACTTCTCCGCCACGGCCACTCGCCAGGCCGCCAGTTGCCGCTTGTCCTCCCCGAACAGGAGGAAGTCATCCACATAGCGCACGTAGGCCGGACAGCGCAGTTCCTCCTTGACCCAATGGTCGAAGTCGCCGAGGTAGATGCAGCCGAACCATTGGCTGGTCAGGTTGCCGATCGGCAGGCCCACGCGCCGCAGCCCCGCCACCGCCAAGTCGTCCCCGGGGAAGACGCTGCACACGGGCTCCTGGGCGTTGCTGGCGTCAATGATCGTATCCAGCAGCCACAGCGTTGGCCGGCAGCGCAGGGTGCGCCGCAGGGCGGCCTTCATCACGGCGTGGTCCATGCTGGGGAAGAACTTCCGCACATCGCACTTGAGCACGTAAGGAAACCGCCGCGAGAACTCCTGGCAGCGCCGAATCGCCGCATGAGTTCCCTTCTGCTCGCGGTTCGAGTACAAGTCAAAGATCATCTTCTGCTCAAAGAGCGGCATCACCACCTGGCACAGGGCATGATGCACCACTCGGTCACGAAAGGGCGCGGCGCTAATCGCAGCCGCTTGCCCGACTCCGCCCGCCGCGCCGCCCGCAGCAGGTTCTCGAAGGAGCAAATCTCCCCGTAAAGCTGGTTGTGCGTCTTCATCCCGGACCGGGAAGCGGACACGCTTGCCCGCCGCTGCCGTTGTCACTCACCACCGCACGTCTGCCAACTGTCGCTGCTGGCGGACAAGAATGTCCGCGCTCCGCCCGCAGCCAGCCGCCAATCATCCGCCCCACCACATCTACTTTCTCCGAAACAACTCCGTAAGTGTGATTGCTGAAGTAGCGCAAAGCATGGGCCAGCCGGATCAGGTGCCGCGTCACTTCCAGCGTCAGGTTGGCTTCCAGGAGGTGCGGCCGTTTGTCCCGGCCATAGTAGGCCCGCAGACAGCTCTCCTGCACCTCCAACACCTTGACCTCGATCCGGTCCCCCAGCACAAACTTCTGGTCGCGCGGGAACCGACTCAACTGCGGCACCAGATACACCAGCAAGTCGTGCAGCTTGGTCAGAACATTGTCGCTCTCAGCCATGATCACAGATTCTCAAACGCATTTCTTCTGGGGGCTGCGCCCCCAGACCCCCGCCTCACTTCCCAAAGCCTACGCCTCACGCAGTTCAAGAGGGTTAAAGAGTAAAAGAGAAGAGCTTAAAGCCCCCTCACACACCGGAACCCAAAATAGTCGAGGCGAACGACGGCGCGGCGTAGTTGCGGCCGGCGCATCGCAGGTAGTTCGCGCCGCTGACCCAGTACGACGTCGTTGCGGTAGGCGCATCGCAGGTAGTTCGCGTCGAGGCTCCAGTTACCGCCGCGCAGCAAACGATATGATCCAGAAGCCGGCCCGCGAGTGTCGTCCAGTATAGCCTGGTAGTTTCCATACCAGTTGCCGTCATACCAATCCCAGCACCACTGCCAGACGTTCCCTGCCATGTCGTAGAGCCCATAGCCGTTGGGGGTATAGGCGTTAACGGGCGTTGTCGTATTCGGACCGCAGCCGTAATAGTTAGCGTTGGTGCAGGAGAGGGAATTGCCCCACGGATACCGCATCCCGGCCAGTCCACCCCGTGCGGCCTTTTCCCACTCGGCCTCGGTAGGCAGGCGAAAGCCATTAGCCGTCCACTTCACGCAAGCATTGTCGAGCCCAAGCTGGCCGGTGCGATAAGGCGTGGTCTGAGCAGCGGTGGTGTAGTAGCAGGGAGTCAGGCCCGCCTTCTCAGAGCGCGCGTTGCACCACTTCACCGCGTCATACCAGTTGACGGTCTGGACCGGGTGGTTGGCGCCATTGAACGAGCCGCCATTGTCGAACTGGTAGCCGTTGGCCAGCGCCCAGGTATAGACATCCAGCCACAGCTCACGGGTCACGTCGAACTTATCCATGAACATCGAGCTGATATAAACCGCGTGCCGGGGCAGTTCGGTGGTCCCACCCTCGTTGAAAGGATCGCCCATCTGGAAAGCCCCGCCCGGAATGTAAGCCATCCCACTGGGAGCAGGCGGCGCGGTGCCGTCGTCGGCGGTGATGCGGAGACGGCATTGGCTATTGAACTGGCCGGGCCAGTCGGTGCCGGCATTCCACTGGATATGGCGGTCGTTGCCCGGCGTCACGCCCGGGCCGACCGCGCCCTGGGTCGTGAAGACGGGCACGTTCCACGTCGTGCCGCCGTCCGCCGAAATGGCCACATACACCGTGAGCGGGCTGTTGGCGGAGGAGACGTTGTAGTAGATGTCCACGGTGTGCGTGCCCGCGCGCTGGGAGGCGCGGACGTTCGAGACGACCGGGGGCGCAGCCTGGGCGGAAAGAGTGGCGAAGGCCAGAACCAGAAGAGGCAGTATTCTCATAAACAGCGTAACTTGGTTTCCCTGCCCGATGGTTAGGCGACGCCATGAACGATAGCAAGCGGTAATTTTCCACTTTCTGAAAGGAGCGCCGACATTCGTGTCGGCTCCTGCGGGTATTAGTTCGCCCACCGGCCGACAAGAATGTCGGCGCTCCTGCCGGTGCGAAGGTTGGGGGGGCTTGCCGGCAAGAATGCCGGCGCTCCAACCGGCAACTCGCGAGTGCGCCCGGTCGTGGCAGTTCAAACCGGCGCCAGACAGCTCCGTCGGCGCAAAATGTTTATAGCAAGCGACCCCAAGCCAGACCACCGCGAGCCCCGTCGGGGCGGCATGATGGTGCGAGGTGAGGGCCATGTCGCCTACGGAGCTTGGAAGAATCAAGGAGGGGAGGCGTTTGCTATAAACATGTCGTTCCTCTGGAGCTGGCTGCCGGTAAGCTGGTGTCACAGCCGCGAGCGGGACCACCACAACCCCGCGGGTTCAGGGCATCCCCGGCGCTCCTCCCGGCAACTCGCGAAGGCAGCCGGCCAACCCCTGCTCCTGGATAGCGACAGCCCATACAGGGTACCTTGGACGTACCTTGGTAGTACCCTGGTAGTACCTTGGTAGTACGTTGCATCACCAAGCAAGGTACTACCAGGGTGCTACCAGGGTACTACCAAGGTACGATGAATAGACTATGGCGAGCATCCAGGTTACGGGCGGGAGGGTTTGGCTGCTGGATGCGCTGCTGAAGACGGAAGATACGCAGGAACAGGAGCGCCGGCATTTGTGTCGGCCCGTGGGCGAACCACTGGCCGCGGGTGCCGACAGGAATGTCGGCGCTCCCCTGTGCTACAAGTCAGCCCGCTGGGAAGACTCTTAAATACACCTCGCGAATTTCCCGGCGCCAGCCGGTTAGCGCCTCCCGGAAGGCCTCGGGTGTGGCGAAGCCGCAACGAACGGAGACGCGATAATAGGGCGCCGGATCATCCGGCAGGACCGTCTCCCCCTCGTAACTCCAGCGCCGCAGGATGCCCTCGAGTCGGCGGAGGTGGCGGTAGTTCAGGATGAGCTTGTCGGCCTCGGGCAGCAGTCCGGCGGCGCGCCCTCGCTCCAGCGTGCGCAGGGTGTTGGCCTCCTGCCAGCCCTGTTCCAGGCAGATTGCCTGCGCAATAAACTCGGCGTCCATCAAACCGCCCTTGCCGGTCTTGATGGCGAGGTCGTCTTTGCCTAAAGGGGTGCGCTCCTTCTCGATGCGCATCCGCATGTGTTGGATCCGCTGCTTCCAATCCGGGGCGTAGGCTGCGAGGGGCAGCGCCGGCTGCCGAAAATCCGTCAGCCGGGCTGTCATCGCCTGAAAGCGCGCGCCGAGTGCCAGATCCCCCGCCACCGGCCGCGTGCGCGTGAGGGATTGAATCTCCCAGAGCTGCGCGCGATGACGGTAGTAATCCTCGTAAGCGCCCAGCGTGTTGACCAGCAGGCCCTTTTCGCCGTCGGGCCGCAGGCGGGCGTCGGTACGGAAAAGCATCCCCTGCTCCGTCCGCCCGGAGACCAGCTCGAGCACTTCCAAGGCCATCCGGGCCATCGCGGGCAGCTTCTTCGCCTTGGGATCGGCCACGAATAACAGGTCCAGGTCGGAACCGTAGTCAATCTCCGCGCCGCCGAGTTTGCCGAGACCGATGATCACAAATGGCGGGGCCTTGATCCTGTGCTTGCGCATCACCACCTCGAGGGCGTATTGCAGGCAGGCCTCCGCCAGGCCCGAGAGTTCCGTCAGGTATTGCTCAAAATCGGCCAGGCCCAGGATGTCGCGCAGCCCGATGCGCATCAGTTCGGCCTGGTGATAGCGGCGCAGCCACAACAGCTGGTCCTCGTCGCCCAGGCCGTGGCGCAAATCCCGCAGGGTTTCCTCAGCCGATTTCCGCTGGCGCAACCGGCCGCTGACGACCAGTTCATCCACCAGGTCCGGCGTGCGGATAGCCAGCTCGGCCAGGAATTCGGAGCGGTCAAACAGGAGCGCCAGCAGGTCGAAGATCGCGGGATTCGCGTGCCACAGCTCGAAGAGCGTCGCCCGCGCCCCGTAGGCGCTGATGAAGCTGTCGAGCCGCGTCACCACCCGGTCCGGATCGGAAAGCGGCGCATTTTTGGCCGGTGAAGGGGTGCGGGGTTTGCGGCCGGAAACATGCGATGCCGGTCCTGGACACAAGGCGAAGAGCCGGGGCAACAATCCGCGCGCCAACTCACTCGTCCTGGATGACACATGCACAAATCCCGGTCCCTCAACAAACTCCCGCAACATGCGGAATGCCTTCTCCGCATCCTTGAAAGCATATTCAGCCAGCAGTTTCTGCCATTGCGCCTCGGCACCGTCGAATTGGGCGGGGAACGGAGACGAGCCTTCCCCCTCATCGGCCTCGCCCTTGAGCAGCCGGTCGAAGGTGCCGCGGACATCCTGCGTGCGGGCCTGGCGCGCGGCCTGGAATTGTTTCAGCGTCGCAAAGCCCATGAGGCGCGCCAATCGTTCCTGGGCCTGCCGGTCCGTGGGAATGGTGTGCGTCTGCAGGTTCTCCTCCATTTGCAGGCGATGTTCCACGTTGCGCAGAAACTCGTAGGCCTCGGCGAGCCGCCGTGATTCATCGGCCGAGAGGAGCTCATACTGGGTGAGCTTGGCCAGGCAGGGCAGCGTTTGGGCTCCTTGCAGGAACGGTTGCCGGCCGGCGTGCAGCGACTGGAGCGCCTGCGCCACAAACTCGATCTCGCGGATGCCTCCGCGCCCCAGTTTCACGTTGCGATCCAGCTCGTCCGCCTTGAGCACCTCGTGCTCAATGCGGTCCTTCATGGCCACGACCTCGCGCAACACGCTCGCATTGATGGAGCGCGGGTAACGGAACGGCTGAACCATCTCCAGGAACTCCGCCGCCAATGCCGCGTCGCCCGCCACCCCGCGCGATTTGATCAGCATCATCCGCTCCCAGGTCTGCCCCCACTGCGCATAGTAGTTCTCGTAGCCGGCGAGCGAACGCGTCAGCGGCCCCGAATCCCCTTCCGGCCGAAGGCGCAGGTCAATCCGGTAAAGCGTGCCTTCGGGTGTCATGCGGCCCACCTCCGCGATAAAGGCCTCGGCCAGCCGGTTGAAGAACTGATGATTCGTCAAGGTTGGCCGCGGCTTTTCGCCTTTGCCAGGAAGCTCCCTGAACACATTCCCTTCCTCGCTATAGACGAACAGGACGTCCACATCCGAGCTGTAGTTGAGCTCCTGTCCGCCGAGCTTGCCCATGCCGAGGACGCAGCCTGCCGTCGGCTGCCACCTCCCGCTTGCGTCCTGGTGGCAGGGTTGGCCATGACGCCCGGTGAGCTGCCGGTGGCAAATCTGCCAGACCGCGCCCAAGCAGACATCCGCAACGTCGGATATCTCCTCCAGGATCTCCGGCAGCTTGCCGACCCGGGCAAGGTCGCGCGCGGCGATGCGAAGCATCTGCCGCTGCTTGAACTCGCGCAGGCGGCGGAACGCTGCGCTGAAGTCGGCGGCCGCCAGCAGTGGGCTCAGCCACTGGACGACTTCGTTGCGCAGACCTTGCTTGCGCCGGGGATACTTCAACCCTTCCGGGTCCAACTCGCCCAGCCAATCCGGCCGCGCGACGAGCAGGTTGCTCATCGCCTGGGAACCGCTGAATAGCGCCGACAGCACCCGCGCCTGCTCAGGCGAAGCTTCCCGCAGCGCAAGACCCGCGCTGGTGGCTGCGAGGAGGTCGTAAAAGTGTCTAGCCCGCTGCGGTTCAGCGCAGCCCTTGACGGCATTGATCCAAGCCGGATTCTTCATCCCCTCCATATTTTCACGCTTCACGTTTCACGCCTCACGAATCGTCTGGATCGTCTCCAACACCACCTCGACCGGCGGGCGCTTTTCCGGCGGCTTCAGCGGCGTAAAGAGTCCGCGCCAGAAGCCAAACCCGTAGAGAATGTGCGTCAGCACAACCAGCGGAATGGCGGCGAGGCTTTGCCAGACCTGCCCTCCGGCCGCAAGCACGCCCCCCTGCGCCAGGATCGCCAGCGCATAAAATGCCAACGGCACCAGGCCGGCCAGCCTGAGGGACGGCAGTGCCAGCAGGCATGGCAGCGCCAGCAAATAGAGGCAAAAAAGCGGCGGCACGAAGTTGGGCGCCGAACCGAAGGTCGGATGCAGCCGGAACTGCTCCGCCCGCCCCCGCCCGTAGGTCATCAGCATCCGCGCAAAGGACTTGAGGCTGGACCGCGGCCGCCGATGCACGAGCAGTTGCGGATCGTAGATCAGCTTACCGCCCCGCTTCTGCAGTTCGTCCATGAGGGCATTCTCCTCGTTGGGATAGAGAGCCTCATTGAACCCCCCCAGATCCAGCATGGTCTGGCGGCGGGCGAGGAGATTGCAGAGAATGAGTTCCTTCTCGCCCGTCTCGCGCACCCGGCCAACGGCGGCGTAGCGAGCGCGGCTGGGCCCAAACGCCAGCCAGCTCGCCAGCACCCGCGCAAAGACCTGCTCCAGCGGCGGCGCCTCGCGCGGGCAGACATTCGGCCCGCCCACCATTTGCACGGTCGGCTCGCGAAACTGCAGCGCTGCGCGGCGCAGGTTCCCGGGCTCGGGAACTGAATCGTCGTCCAGGAAATAGATCAGATCCCCGCGCGCGGATCTCAGGCCGACGTTACGCTGGACGGAAGGCTGCCGCCCGCGGGCCACGATAATCTCCAACCGGTCGGCCGGGTAATCCAAGGCGTGGCTGGCCGTAACGGCCAGAACCTCGGACTGAGCCGGGCGGGCCGCGATCAGCACCGTAAGGCTTGGCACCGTCTCGTTCACGCCCGCAGGCTACGGTCCAGGGATGAAAGTGAAAAGTGTAAAATGGCTTTGACAATTACAACCAGGATCTTACATTTAGCCCCCGATCCGGATGGGGTCGTAGCTCAGTTGGTAGAGCGCCTGAATGGCATTCAGGAGGTCAGGGGTTCGAACCCCCTCGGCTCCACCATCCGGAACCCACTTGCAATCAACGCTTTCGAAATGAGCGATCAGCAGTGGTTGAATTCACTTCACTGTCGCTGGCGCGAATGCCATTGAGTGCCTTATGACCGTATCTGAGTTCGCCGATCGGTTGATATATTCTCCCGCATGGGTTCGGTCGCAGGTCAAAGCTGGGGGGATCCCATACATTCACTTTCCAACAAATCCAGCAAAGCGGACATAGCATCCGTGACCGCTTCCGGCTAAGGATGCACGTGTCGGGAAGCCCGAACGTAAACTGACGTATTGCGATGCCCAGCCAGGTGATACGGCTGCAGCACGCCAAACCAGCACCCAGAATCAGCCTATCTCGGCGGGTTACGGGATCAAAATCTCGATGTCCGGCGCCACATGCTGAAAATGTGATGGGTTGCGTGTCACGATCTGGACCGCCTTTTTACGGCGGGCAAAAGACGCGTGCAAAGAATCGTAAATTCCCCCGCCCATGACCCCCCGGCTGCGTGACTCGCGAATCGCTGTTTCGTAGTCCGCCAACGCCAGTGCCTCCACCGCAACCGAATCCCGCAAGCTCAAAGTCAACTCCGTCGCGACATCGGTCGGCACTTTGTAGAATCCAGTGAGTGTGGCGAATGTTTCCGCCAGCGCGTGGGTGTTGGTGAACGGACGCGGGGAATCTTCCAGCGCCGCCAAGCAGATCGCGTGTTCAGGATGCGACTTCAAGACCGCCCCGACCATGATTCCGGTATCAAGGAAGGTCATCGGGTATAGTGGCGAGATTGTTCAACGGCTTCATCAATCGGCGTTGCAGGCACGGCCCCCGTCCAGACCTTGAGTTTGCCGCGCTTGACAATGCGTCCGGAATTGTTGGATTCCATTTCCAGAACAATGCGCCCTGGCGTCGCGGAGACCCTAAGTCTCTGCTTCCGGGGAATCCCCGCTGCCCGCCGCAGTTCCCGCGAAAGAACAATCCGGTTGGAGGCGTCGAGTTCAATGGTCGTATGCATGGCATGACTATGGCACGGCCATGGCGTGATTGCAAGATTTCCAGATGGAATATCCGCAATTGCAGTCACGGTTTCAAGTTGAAGTAAAACTCATACCAAGCC
>JAPLUA010000214.1 GCA_026397855.1 Verrucomicrobiota bacterium
GATGCAGCCCGGGGGCGGCCCAGTGCGCATCGTCGATTCTCGGAGCACGGTGGTGGTGGTTTCGGAATAATCCACGATTCGCACGGCGGCCCAGCCCCTCGAAATAGCCGCTTGCCTGCCCTGCCCATTCGTGCGATAAACAGGCATATAATACTTTCGTCCCTGCGATGAGTGATACCGCTCCAAAACGGCCCAATCCCAAGTACGCGTGGCGCGAGCTGGCCCAGAAGGGCCTGCCCAAGCGCTCCGCCCCGGAGCGGGTGGGCGACTTCCTGGAGATCTACGGCATCTACGATGAGGCCACCGCCCGCGAGCAGGCCAGCCGCTGCATCCAATGCCCCAACCCGAGTTGCGTCACCGGCTGCCCGCTCTGCAATCCCATCCCCCAATGGATGCTGCTGACGGCCGAGGGCCGCTTCCTGGAGGCTGCCGCCGTCCTGGGCTCCGCCACTAACATGGCCGAAATCTGCGCGCGGGTCTGTCCCTCCAATCGCCTGTGTGAAGGATCGTGCATCCTGAACGGCGTGTCCGAGCCGGTCTCCATCGGCGCCATCGAGCAGTTCCTGGGCGAATACGCCTTCGCTCACGGTCATGCGGACGCCGCCACCCCTCCCCCCAATGGCCGGTGCGTCGCGGTCGTGGGCTCCGGCCCGGGCGGATTGGCCTGCGCCGATGAGCTGGCCAGGCAAGGGTATGCCGTGACGGTCTTCGACTCGGCGCTGGTCCCGGGCGGCCTGCTGGTGAACGGCACGCCGGCCTTTAAGGTGGAGAAGTCCATCGTGCAGCGCCGGATCGAGAACCTGCAAAGGCGCGGCGTCGTCTTCCGGCTGGGCGTCAAGCTCAACGATGATCTGACCCTCAGCCAGTTGCGCCGCGAGTTTGACGCCGTCTTCCTTGGACTCGACTCGCGCAAAGCCCGGCCGCTAAACCTGCCGGGCGCGGAGCTGAAAGGCGTGGTCCAGGCGCTCCCGTTCATCCTCCAGAAGACCACCCCGGTGCCGTTGGACTTCCCGCCCGTCGAAGTGGCGGGCAAGCGTGTATGGGTCCTGGGTGCCGGCGACACCGCCATGGATTGCCTGCGCACCGCCATCCGCTATGGCGCGCGCGAGGCTACCTGCGTCTATCGGCGCGACGAGGCGGACATGCCGTGCAGCCGGCGCGAATATGCCGATGCCTGCGAGGAGGGTGCCCGGTTTGTCTTTCAGGCGGCTCCCGTGGCGCTGATGGGCAACGACCGCGGCGAGGTCAAGGGCCTCCGGCTTGTCCGCACCGAACTCGGCCTGCCGGACACCGATGGCCCGCGCCCATACCTGCTCCAGCCCGGCACCGAATTCGAGCTGCCGGCGGATGTAATCGTGCTGGCATTGGGCTTCGACCCCGTGCCCTGCACCCGCGAGGATGATTTCGGCGAACTCGCCATCAACGACTGGGGCGGTATCGCCGTTGACGCCAACCAGATGACCAGCATTCCGGGCGTGTTCGCCGGCGGCGACATCGTGCGCGGCCCTAGCATCATGCTAGACACCGTCCGCGACGCGCGCCAGGCCGCCCAGCAGATCCACGCTTACCTCTCCGCGCGGCAGAAGCCTGCCGGCAGCTAACGCAGTTACATCGGTGGATTGTTACATCGTTACATAAGTTCAGAGCGCCCCGCGATCCTGCCCCTTGTAACCATGCAACCCATGCAACCCATGTAACTCATGCAAGCCTGGTAATCCCACTAACTCCTTCAACCAGTTACCCAACCGTCCTCATCCCCTGCTCGCAGCGCACTTCTTCACTTCCTCCACCGCCAGCTCGAAGCCCTTCCGGGCCAGCGGTGAAAACTCCTCCCCAATGCCGAGGTCGGTGACGGGAATGGTCAGCCACCAGGCCTCGGGCGCGTGGCCAAAGACGTCCCGGGCCAGCGCCAGCAAGGTCGCCGGGCTGGCGGCGTGCGCCATGATCTGGGAAGTTTCCGCCGGCGCCAGGGGGCGCCGCTGCACTTCCCGGGGCGCATCTACCGCGGCATCCACAAACAGAACGACCCGCGCGCGTGAGATCGGGTCCGCGAGTTCGGGGGTCAGCAGCGGGCAGACCAGCACGCACACGCCGGGCAATGCCAGCGCTTCCACCGCCTCCGCCACCTTCGGCCCCACACCGTCATCGCAGCGCAGCGTGTTGCCGTAGCCGATAACGAGAAGGCCAGCCGGTAAGGATTGTGTTTGTGTGGTCATGCGCTGCCCGTGGACTATGCCAAAATCCCTGAGCATATCCAAACCCGAATCACCTCCCCGGCCCAGAATTGCGCAAAAACCCTTATTCCCTTCGAAGCTCCTTCGAAGCCCCATCGAAGCCCCATCGAGACTCCTTCGAAACATCACACCAACCGCGCCGGCCCATCAATGGGCACTCTGACTCGCGGTTAAACCCCGGCCTTGCGGATGAGCCAGGTCTTGACCAGTTGCGTCAGCCCCACGTAGCAGACCAGCGTTGCGAGCAGGATGAGCCAGTAAAGCGGCGGCCCATGATCAGCAAGGTGGTCATGGTGAGTTGCCAGCTCGCGCGCGATTGCACAAAGGGCAGCAGGTTGGTGCGGATCACGTGGATGATGAGCGTCTGCGTCATCAGCGACTCGACGAACCAGCCGGTGTGGAACAGCCGCGCGGCATAGGTGTGGTGAACGGCATCCACTCCGTAGCGGGCTACCAAATCAGGGGTGATCACCACATTGCTGCACTTGAAGATGAACCACATGACCGCATAGGTCGTGTAGTCGAAGATCGAGCTGATCGGCCCGATGAACACGATGAACTTGGCGATCTCGCCCATGTTCCACGGCCGCGGCTTGGCCGTCTGCTGCACGCCCACGTTGTCGGTGGGGATGGGCACCTGGGAGAAATCGTAGAGCAGGTTGTTGGTGAGGATCTGGAGGGGAGCCATCGGCATGAACGGCAGCCAGGCGCTGGCGCCGATGACGCTGAACATGTTGCCGAAGTTCGAGCTGGCACCCATCCGGATGTATTTGAGGATGTTGACGAACACCTTGCGTCCCTCCAGCACCCCCTCCTCCAGCACCATGAGGCTCTTTTCCAACAGGATCACGTCGGCCGACTCCTTGGCGATGTCCACCGCGTTATCCACCGAGATGCCGACATCGGCCGCGCGCAGGGCGGGGGCGTCGTTGATGCCGTCGCCCATGAACCCGACCACGTGGCCCTTGCGCTGCATGGCCCGGACGAGCCGCTGTTTGTGCGCCGGGGAGAGGCGGGCGAAGACATCCGTGGCATCCACCGCTTCCGCCAGTTGCGGGTCGGTCATGGTCTCGACCTGGCTGCCCAACAGGATCTTCTCCGCCTTGATGCCGACCTCGGTGCATACCTTGCGGGTGACCAGGTCGTTGTCGCCCGTCAGCACCTTGACCGTGATGCCGTGCTGCCGGAGCATGGTGATGGCCTTGGCGGCGGTGTCCTTGGGCGGGTCGAGGAACGCCAGGTAGCCAGTAAGGACCAGGTTGCACTCGTCGGCCTTGGAATAGGCGGCCTGCTTCTCAACCTTCTTCGTCGCCACCGCCAGCACGCGGAAACCGTCCTCGCTCAGGTCGTTGACCTGCTCGATCAGGTTCCCGACCAGGATCGGCTCCATGGGGAAAATCTCCCCCTCGCTCTCGAAGTGGGTGCAGCGGCTGAACACCGCTTCCGGCGCGCCCTTGGTCAGCAGTTGCCGCTGGCCGTCGGGCCCCTCCACGGCGACGGACATCATGCGGCGCGAGAAATCGAACGGAATCTCATCCACCTTGCTGTAGCGCTCGAGCGAAAGCTCCTTGTGCAGGTCCTGGTGTTGGAGCACGGCGCGGTCGAGGACGTTCTTGAGGCCGGTCTGAAAATAGCTGATGAGGTAAGCGTCCCGCAGCACCTCCTGGTTCTCGTTCTTGAAGACATCGCAGTAGAGCTCCAGGATCACGCGGTCGAGGGTGAGCGTGCCGGTCTTGTCCGTGCAGAGCACGTCCATCGCGCCGAAGTTCTGGATGGAGTTGAGGCGCTTAACGATCACCTGCTTTTTGGCCATCGCCAGCGCCCCCTTGGAGAGGCAGACCGAGACGATCATCGGCAGCATCTCCGGCGTCATGCCGACCGCCACCGCCATCGAGAAGAAGAAGGCCTGGTGCCAGTTGTGCTTGGTCAGACCGTTGATGACGAAGACCAGCGGCACCATCACCAGCATGAACCGGATCATCAGCCACGTGAACTGCTTCACCCCCCGATCAAAGGCCGTCTCGACCTGCTGACCCGCCAGGCTGCGCGCCATCTTGCCAAAATAGGTCTGGGCACCCGTGGCGACAATGACCGCGGTGGCGGAGCCGCTTTCGACGCTCGTGCCGAGGAAACAGGTATTCGTGCGCTCGATCGGAGAAGCGTTCGCGCGCATGTCCCGGGCGTCGGTCTTCTAGACCGGCATGGATTCGCCCGTCAGCGTCGCCTGGCTGACGAACAGTCGCGGACGACGGTGGCGGTGACGCTGATCATCGCCTTGAGCTTGGCCGCCGCCGTATCCGCCCGGGTCTCCTGCACGAAACGCAATGACACGCCCAGCACTACCATCAGCAGCATCACCGTGCCGGCCCGGAAGTCTCCCGTGGCGTAGGACAGGCTGGCGAGGATCGTCAGCAGAATTACCAGCGGATTGCGGCTGGCCACATAAAGCCGCTGCAGCCAGCTCTCCTGCTTCTCGTGCGCGACTTCGTTCGGGCCGTGTTGTTCCAGCCGCGTCGCCGCCTCGGCCTCGCTCAGCCCCGCCGGGGACGTTCCCATCAACGCCAACACCTCGGCGCTTTCCTTCGTTGCCGCATCCTGGGCAAGGTCGGAAGTCCGCTGGCTATTGGGACTGATCGAATCCGGCATAAAATCGCGTGGGCTCCTGCCCCTGAAAGAATGTCACTTCCTGGACGCACGTCCAAGGGAAAGTTGGCCCGCACTTGCGCCCACCGGCCTCCCGTGGAAGACTATGGCACTCAATTTGACAGACATTGGCACTGAAACAGACTATGGTTGAAGCGATGGATAAACCGGCCCGGAAAGAAACCGACCCGCAGGTGGCGAAGTTCGAGCGCTTCGAGAAGGAAGCGCAGCCGCTGTCATGGATGGCGCCGCTGCGGCGGGCTGGCATCAACCGTTTTGCCGAACTCGGGTTTCCAACCCTGCAGGACGAGGACTGGCGCTTCACCAACGTGGCCGCCATCGCCAAGCTGCCGTTCAAGCCGGGGCTCAAGCCTGAGCGCACCGACCTGACCCGGGAAGCCGTCGCCGGCTTCACATTTGGGCGCCTGCCCGCCACCCGCCTGGTCTTCGTCAACGGCCACTATGCGGCTGACCTGTCGTCCGTGGCGCCCCAGCCGGATGGCATCATCGTCAGCAGCCTCGCGGCGGCAATGGCGGCTCATGCCCCGCTGGTCGAACAGCATCTCACCTGCCGCGCGTCCGGCACGGACAACGCCTTCGCCGCGCTGAATGCCGCGTTCTTCCAGGATGGCGCGTTTATCTACGTCCCGGCCGGGCAGGTCGTTCCCGCTCCCGTTCACCTGCTGTTTATCTCGACGGCCCGGGAGACCGGCGCCACCTGGCACCCGCGCAACGTTATCGTGGCTGAGAAAGACAGCCGGATCACCCTGCTCGAGAGCTACGTCAGCACCGCCGACGAGCGCTATTTCACCAACGCGGTAACCGACCTCACGCTGGGCGACGGCGCGGTGCTCGAACATGCGAAGTTCCAGGACGAGAGCCGGAGCGCGTTTCACATGGCCTCCATCCACGCGGAATTGGGCCGGGGCTCCAACTTTGTTTCGCACTCGATCGCCACGGGCGCGCGCCTCTCGCGCAACAACATCCGCACGCACCTGGCGGGCGAAGGAGTCGAGTGCGTTCTCAACGGCCTTTACCTCACTCACGGGGACCAGTTGGCCGATCACCACATGGTCGTCGAGCACGCGCAGCCGCATTGCAACAGCCACGAATACTACAACGGCATTCTCGACGGCCGCTCCAAGGGCGTGTTCCATGGCCGCATCCTCGTCCGGCAGGCGGCCCAGAAGACCGACGCCAAGCAGACCAACAAAAACCTGCTGCTCTCGGAAGACGCCACCGTGGACACCAAGCCGCAGTTGGAGATTTACGCGGACGACGTCAAATGCACGCATGGGGCGACGATCGGGCAGTTGAACGAGGAATCCATCTTTTACCTGCGCGCCCGGGGCGTCGGCGCGGAGCGGGCGCGGCGCATGTTGATTCATGCCTTCGCCGGGGAAATCATCGAGCGCGTCCGCTGCGCCCCCGCCCGCGAGGAATTGGACAAGCTGGTATGGGACCGCCTCGAGGCCAACCCGCACCTGGCCGGGGGGAAATAACCATGTTCGACGACCTCAGCGATCTCTACCAGCAGGTCATCCTCGACCACTGCAAGAAGCCGCGCAACTTCCACGAGCTCACCGGCGCCACCAGTTCGGCGCAGGGACACAACCCCCTGTGCGGCGACCAGTTGAAGCTCTACCTGGCCATGGACGGTGAGCTAGTCAAGGACATCAGCTTCCAGGGATCCGGCTGCTGCATTTCCAAGGCCTCCGCCTCCCTGCTGACCGAAGCCGTCAAAGGCAAGACCCGGGAGCAGGTGCAGAAGATCTTCGAGCAGGTGCATGAGATGGTGATGACCGGGCGGGTGGTTGGCGACGTGGGCAAGCTGGCGGTGTTCGCCGGCGTGTATAAGTTTCCCGCCCGCGTGAAGTGCGCCATCCTGGCCTGGCACGCGGTAATGGCCGCCCTCAAGGGCGATGGCCAGCCGGTAAGCACGGAAAACGAGCAATCCTGAACGCCTGTTATGAACAGCAGTGACCCAGTTATCCTAACCCGCGATGTCGAAGCGGCCATTGTCCCGGTCGGCAGCCGCGTCACCCTCAAGAAGGGCGAGCAGGCCCAAATCACCCAGTCGCTCGGCGGCAGCTACACCGTCATCGTGAACGGTAATATGTTCCGGATCGAGGGCCAGGACGCCGACGCCCTCGGCCTGGCGCCCACCGCAAAGCCGGTCAGCACCGGGAATCCCGTCTCCCAGGAGCACCTGGAAAAGGAGATCTGGAACCAGTTGCGCTCCTGCTACGACCCGGAAATACCCGTCAACATCGTTGACCTGGGACTGATCTACGACTGCCACATCACACCGCTCGCTTCCGGCAGCCACAAGGTGGAAGTGAAAATGACCCTGACCGCCCCCGGCTGCGGCATGGGCCCGGTGCTCGCGCAAGATGTGCAAAACCGGGTGATCTCCCTCGAAGGAGTGGACGACGTGGCGGTGGAACTGGTCTGGGATCCGCCTTGGAATCAAGGCATGATGACCGAGGCCGCCAAGCTCCAGCTTGGACTGATGTAACCATGTCCCCCACCACCCCACCGCCAGCATCCGGGACCATAGACTGGTCCGCCCTGCGCGCTGACTTTCCGATCCTCCACCAGCAGGTCCACGGCCAGCCCCTGATCTATCTCGATAACGCTGCCACCTCGCAGAAGCCGCGCGCAGTCCTCGAGGCCCTGCGCCTTTACTACGAGCGCGACAATGCCAACGTCCACCGCGGCATCCACGAACTGAGCAACCGCGCCACCACCGCCTTCGAGGCCGCTCGAACCCGCGCCGCCCAATTCATCAACGCCCGCAGCGCCGACGAAATCATCTTCACCCGCGGCACCACCGAGGGCATCAACCTCGTGGCCCAGGCTTGGGGATCAAAGAATGTCAAAGCCGGCGATACGATCCTGCTCACCGAGATGGAGCACCACAGCAACATCGTCCCCTGGCAGCTCCTGGCCGAGCGCACCGGGGCGAAGCTCGCCTACCTTCCCATCACGGGCGACATCGGCCTGCTCGACCTGGCCCGCCTCGATGAGCAACTTGGCAGCGGGGTCAAGCTCCTTGCGCTGACCCATATCTCGAACTCGCTCGGCACCATCAACCCGGTCGCCGACATCTGCGCGCGCGCCCGCAAGCGCGGCATCACGACCCTCGTGGACGCCGCGCAAAGCGCCGGGCACCGGCCCATTGACGTGCAGGAGATCGGCTGCGACTTCCTGGCCCTGTCCGGCCACAAGATGTGCGGGCCCACAGGCATCGGCATTCTCTACGGCCGCCAGGAGACGCTCGAAACCATGCCCCCCTATCAGGGCGGCGGCGAGATGATCCTGAACGTGGATTTCCAGCGGAGCACCTGGAAGCAGCCGCCGCACCGGTTTGAGGCCGGCACCCCGGACATCTCCGGCGCCGTCGGCTTGCACGCTGCGATGGATTACCTCGATCAGATCGGACGGCACAACATCGCCCGGCACGACCAGGAACTCGGTGCCTATGCCTACGCCGCGCTTTCCCGGCTCAAGGACGGCATCCGCCTCTTCGGCCCGCACATCGGGCGGGCGGGGCTGGTGAGCTTCCTGCTGAAAGACGTCCACGCGCACGACGTCGTCACGGTCGCCGACCAGCGCGGGGTCGCTCTGCGCGGCGGGCATCATTGCAACCAGCCCCTCATGCGCAAGCTCGGCGTCGAGTCCACCGCCCGCGCCAGCTTCTACTTCTACAACACCACGGCGGAGATTGACCGGTTCGTGGAAGTGCTGGGCGAGATCCAGAAGTTCTTCGGCGCGTAGGAGCGTAGGAGCATGAGGGCGTGAGAGCGTGAGGGCGTGGGAGCGTCGGACCGCCGGCAGTAGTTCTTCAGGCCAACGGCCTGTTTCATACCAGCCCAGGGCAACGCCCTGGGTTCATGGCCCCAAAAACCATCTGGAGCGCTGAAGGCGCGGCTCATCTCGCTGGCATGAGGCAGACCGTTGGCCAAAAGCTGTTAAGCGATGAACCCAAATCCGGCCGTTCAGAAACCACAGGATGGCGCAGATCACACGGATGGGAACGGGCTTCGTCATGGTCG
>JAPLUA010000262.1 GCA_026397855.1 Verrucomicrobiota bacterium
GATGCTTTCCCGTCTCCTGCTGCCGCTGCTCCTGGTGCTTGGGCCGGCCGGCCGATGCTTCTGCCAGCAACTTACTGCCCCTGAAGTTGATGGCTACAATGTCCATGCCGGCACCCAGACCTTTTCTCCCCGCTACCAATTCACGACCAACACATCCCTCGTCGAAACCGCCGCGGCCATCGGCGGCATGGGCAGCGATGTCGTTAAGTTTTATTTGGGCCGAGGCATGTCGGGCCAATACGGAATCTCCCTGCCCGGTTCCATCACGGACCTGACACGGCTAGCCCGCGACCAGGCATCGGTCCGCCGCGTGTTTGACATGCCGTTCCGGCATTACGTCCTTTGGACCTACGCTTTCTCCGTGGCGGGGGATACGTGGTGGAAGAGCGGGTTTTCCGCCGCTGAGGGGCAAAAGGAGTATGCGGAGATCTACGCGCTGACCCGCTACTTTCTGACCAACTACAATCAGTCCGGGAAGAGTTTCTACCTGGGTCACTGGGAGGGGGACTGGTATCTGTTGAACAACTACGACACCACCGGCAATCCCTCTCCCACGGCGATACAGGGTATGATTGACTGGCTCAACACCCGCCAGAAGGCGGTGGACGATGCCATGCGCGACACACCCCACACGAACGTTTTCGTTTACGCCTACACGGAGGCCAATCGCGTCCGCGATGCCATGTTAAACGGCCCCACAAACAACGTGCGCCTCGTCAACGCCGTCCTTCCCGGCGTCACCAACCTCGATTTCGTCTCCTGGTCCTCCTACGACGGCATGAACCTCCCGGCGTCGGACCTGGAGGCCACCCTCAATTATCTCCAGAGCCATCTTTCAACCAACAAGGCCTCCCGCATCCCCGGGCACCGTGTGATGATCGGCGAATACGGCTGGGGCGCCGGCGACCAGGAACCCGCCTCCCGCGCCTACGTCCAGCGCCTGCTCGCCTGGGGGCCAAGATTCATCCTGTTCTGGCAGATCTACAACAACGAGCCCAATGCGGCCTTCTGGCTGATTGACAGCAACAACGTCCAAACCTCCTGCTACCTGTTCCACCAACGCTTCATCTCGCAAGCCAGGCTCCAGACGGCCCGCTTCCTGGAATCCAAAGGTCGGCTGCCCGATGATTCGGAATTCGGCGCGTTCATGAGCCCGCTCCTGGGCCAGCCACTCACCGCTCCATCGCGCCTCACCGTCTCCAACCGGGAGCTGCGCACCCTTTCGATGGACAGCGCCACGCTTGAGGGCTCGCTGCTCCAGGGCCTCTATGGCGATGACTGCGCCCGCGTCTCCGTCTTCTGGGGGCGGGTTGATGGGGGCACAAACCGTTCCGCCTGGGAACAATCCCGGGCTCTTGGCGTGAACACCCGCTTCAATGCCGCCATTTTCTCCACCCTCGTGACCAACCTCGCATCCCGGACCAACTACTATTTCCGTTTCTACGCCACGAACTCCGGCGGTGAGGCCTGGGCCCCGGCATCCGCTTCCTTCAGCACGGATGTGCTCCGGGCATCCGAATACGGTTTCCGCATGAAGATCACCTTCGCCGGCTACGACCGCGTCGGTGAACTGCTACAGTTCCCGGCCCTCGTCACGCTCGGCCCTCAAATCCCCGGATTCAGCTACTCCCAGGTCGCCTCCCGCACCGGCGGCGACCTGCGCTTCACCGATTTCACCGGGGCGGCCTTGATCCCGCACGAAATTGACGAGTGGAATACCAATGGCTCATCCCCGGTATGGGTCCGCGTGCCGCGCCTATCCGGCACGAACGACTGCATCTGGGCTTTTTGGGGCAATCCGCTCGCCACCAATCCCCCCGCCTACTGCACCAACGGCTCCACCTGGTCCCCGGGCGCGGCTTTGACCTGGCACCTCAAGGAGTCATCCCTTCCGTTCGCCGACAGTGCCGCGAAAAGTCCCGCCATCTCCGGCGATCCCCCGGCATCAACCCTGCTCGGCCTCGTCGGGCGGGCTGGCCTCTTCAACGGCACGAGCGATTCCCTCGCCACCGGCACGCTTAACCTCGGCGACCTGTTCACCGTTTCGGCTTGGGTGAAGCCTGACCCGGCGGGCAATTCCATCCAAACCCTGTGGGCCAACAAGGCAGGCGGCAGCACCACCGACGGCATGGCCCTCTTCATCAACTCCTACAACACCAAGGACCGCAAGCTCATCCTCGAGACCGGCAACGGTACCCTCGGCACCATCGCCGCCACCGATACGCTGGTCGTCAACACCGGGCGCTGGTGCCATGTGGCCGCCGTCGTGGATCGCCAGGCCGGCTCGGCCGCCCTCTACGTGGATGGAACCAACCGCGCCACCAGCACGGGCATCCGCAACGACTTTGCCAATCTCGCCCCCATCAACCTCGGAAGGTTTCCTGGCGGGAGCCCTTACTTCTACAAAGGCCTGATAGACGAGGCGCGCATTGAAACCCAGGCCCGTTCAGCCGATTGGATCTGGGCGGCCTGGATGAGCTCCGGCTCCAATGCCGCATTCCAGAGCCTCTCCAGCGTCACAAACCAGCCCCTCACCCTCAGGCCGGCCATCCTCCCCGGCCTTTGCTCAATCGCCTGGCCTGCCCCCGGAGTCGGTTGGCGCCTCTACACCAGCACGAACCCCGCTGATCCCTCGGCTTGGACCCAAGCCACTAACATCCCCACCCTGGCCAATGACCAGTGGCAGATCCGGGTTCCCCTCGATTCCCGCCTCCCCTGCTTCTACCGGATCCGTTCCCCTTGATCAGATTGGTCTATCGCGGTCGGGCACGATCCGCCGCCGAGGGTTCTTCGGGGGGCTTGACGGCTCCGAGCCTTGGCGTAGGCTCCTGATCATGCGGGCGAATCCAGATCAACTTAAGGCAGGAGCGGGTGATGCCGGTACGGCTCTGCGAGAAGCCGCGCCGGAGTGCCGCGTCGGCACGGAAGCTGAAATAGACATTTCGTTGCTGGAGGACAGCCTGGCAAGAACGCCCTGGGAGCGGATGCAGGCCAATGATGATGCGCTGCGTTTCATGGATTCGCTCCGCGACGCAATGGAGAGACGGAATGCAAAACCTTAGCGAACTGACGCGCAGGCTGATTGAGGCGCAGGTCGAGTTCGTCTTGGTCGGCGGATTCGCCGCCGTGGCGCATGGCGCCACTCTGGTCACCCGTGATGTGGACATCTCCTGACGGAGCTGTGTCCTGAACCCAAAACCTATCCGGCGCCTTGACGACCCCGCTGTCTGGTGTAATCGTGTCGGCAATGGTTGCCGCGATCGCTTATCCTCATATCGTAAAGGCTGCCGGCGAGCCGGCCCGCCTGGAAAGTCATCCGCGCACGCGGGTGGCTCAAATTGTCATGGACTATGTAGGCCACGGCTGGTCGCCTGACGAGATTCACAGGCAGCACCGGCACCTCACATTGGCAGAAATTCATTCTGCTCTGGCCTACTACTTTGATCACGCGGCAGAGATGGATGGGGAGATGGACGAGGAATGGCTCGAGAGCGAGCGGCTGGCTCGGAGCACACCGCAGTCCGCAGTCTTGGAACGGCTCCGGGCCTTGAAGCGCCGCCATGCCTGTCCCGCTCTACCTTGACGTGCATGTGCCCCTGGCAATCGCCGAGCAGTTGAGGCGGCGAGGGGTGGATGTGGCACATGCGGTTGAACAGGGCGCCGATCACCTTGAGGATGAAGAACTGCTGGAACTTGCAAAACGGCAGGGGCGTGTGATGGTCACGCAGGACATAGGCTTTCGGGTCATGTCCGAGAATTGGCAGCGGCAAGGAAGATGCTTCTCTGGATTGCTCTATGGACATCAATTGGCTGCGAGTATTGGCCGGTGGGTGGCTGACTTGGAATTGATTGCGAAGGCTTCAGAACTTACCGAGTGGCAAAACGCCGTTCAGCATTTGCCCCTTTGACGTGCCTGGCGGTTCTTCACGCCGATGTTTGAACTCGTTTCATCCTACCAGCCTGCCGGGGACCAGCCGGGGGCCATTGCGAAGCTGACGGAAGGCCTGGCGGGCGGCGCCAAACACCAGACCTTGCTCGGCGTGACGGGCTCCGGCAAGACCTTCACGGTCGCGAACGTGATCCGGAATGTGGACCGGCCGACGCTGGTGATTTCCCACAACAAGACGCTGGCGGCGCAGCTCTATGCCGAGTTCAAGAGCTTCTTCCCCAACAACGCAGTCGAATACTTCGTCAGCTACTTCGATTACTACCAGCCGGAGGCTTACATCCCGCGCACCGACACCTTCATCGAGAAGGATTCGAGCATCAACCAGGAGATCGAACGGCTCCGGCTCTCGACCATGAGCGCGCTCTTCTCGCGCCGGGACGTGGTGGTCGTGGCCAGCGTCTCGTGCATTTACGGCATCGGGAGCAAGGAGGATTACGAGGCGATGGTGATCACGGTCCGCGCGGGCCAGGAGCTGACGCGCGACCATTTCCTGCACCGGCTCGTGGACCTGCAATACACCCGCAACGACATCGAGTTCACGCGCGGCCAGTTCAGGGTGCGCGGCGACACGGTCGAGCTGTGCCCCGCCGGCCGCGAGGATGCCTTGCGCATCGAGTTCTTCGGCGACGAGGTCGAGCGCATCACTCGGTTCGAGCCCCTGACGGGGCACAAGCTGGAGTCGCTGGAGGCGGTCACCGTCTATCCTGGCAAACAGTTCGTCACGCCGGCGGAGAAGCTGCGCCCCGCGCTGCTCAGAATCCGGGAGGAGTTGGGCGAGCGCATCGCCTGGTTCGAGAAGCACGGCAAGCTGCTCGAAGCCCAGCGCGCCAAGATGCGCACGGAATACGACCTGGAAATGATGGAAGAGATGGGGTTCTGCTCCGGGATCGAGAACTATTCGAGGCACCTGGCCGCCCGCGCGCCCGGCTCCCGGCCCTGCACGCTGCTGGATTTCTTCCCCAAGGATTACCTGCTGGTGATTGACGAGTCGCACGCCACGGTCCCGCAGATCGGCGGGATGCATGCCGGCGATCGGTCCCGCAAGACCGTGCTGGTTGATTACGGGTTCCGCCTGCCGAGCGCGCTGGACAACCGTCCGCTGGCGTTCGAGGAGTTCCAATCCTTGCAGAATCAGACGCTCTATATCAGCGCCACGCCGGGGCCGCGCGAGCTGGAATGGTCCCAGGGCCACGTGGTGGAGCAGATTGTCCGGCCGACGGGCCTGGTGGATCCGAAGGTTACCGTCAAGCCGTTGACCGGGCAGATTGATGATCTCATCAACGAATGCCGCAAGCGAGCCGACTCCAAGGAGCGGGTGCTTGTCACCACGCTCACCAAGCGCACAGCGGAGGAGCTCACCGATTACCTGCGCGAAATCGGCATCAGGGTGCAGTATCTCCACAGCGAAATTGACGCTATCGAGCGCGTGGAAATCCTGCGCTCGCTGCGCAAGGGCGAATTCGACGTGCTCGTGGGCATAAATCTTCTGCGCGAGGGGCTCGATCTGCCCGAGGTCTCGCTCGTGGCGATACTTGACGCCGACAAGGAGGGCTACCTGCGGAGCGCCACAAGCCTGATCCAGACCGCCGGCCGGGCAGCGCGCCACCTGCACGGCGAGGTCATCCTCTATGCGGACGTGCGGACGCAGAGCATCCAGAAGTTCCTCGCCGTTTCAGACTACCGCCGCCAGAAGCAAGTGGCCTACAACCTGGAGCATAATATCACCCCGCGCAGCGTGAGCCGCGCCGTCGAGGAGAGCCTCTCCTCATACCGGGCGACCTCCGAGCAGGCACACGCCGTCCTGAACGAGGCCGGAGTGGATATTGACCTCAACGAAACCATCCGGGAGCTGGAGGAGGAAATGCTTGCAGCCGCAAACAACCTGGAGTTCGAGAAGGCGGCGCTGCTGCGCGACCAGATCCGGGAGCTGAAGCGGGCCGGTGATGGTGGCGCGCCGTCCAACGAAGCGCAGACGCCGGTGAGCTATCGAAAAACGGGCAAGTCTCGCTCGGCGAGGCGAAAGGCGTCGCCGTTCTGAGTTCGCGCGTCAGTTCGACGACAGGTCCTCGGGCATCTGCGACAGCAATTTGTATTTCCAGCCCTTCCGGGACAGGATCGTTTGCCAGAGATCCTCGGGTGCCGTGTCGAAGACCAGTTCGAGCGATGCCGGGTGCGTGAGCCACGCCTTGCGTTTCATCTCGTCATCGAGCTGGCCCGGACTCCAGCCGGCGTAGCCAGCGAATATCTTGATCTTTCGAGTCGGCGAAGGCCAATCCCCCATTTCCAGGAGGGAATCCAGCGAATGCCCCAGGCTCAGGTTCGGGATTACGTTGGCGTCGGGAAGAAAGGTGTCCGAATGGAGAAAGCTCAGGGCGGCGGGTTGAACCGGGCCGCCGAGGTGGAGCGGGAAGCTTTTCAGCGCCTTCGGCAGGTCGGCAACGATCATTTCCCCCACGTTGTTTCCCGTGGGCCGGTTAAGCACCAGGCTGAAGGCACCTTCGGCGTCATGCTGGCAGATGAGCACCACGGTGCGTTGAAAAAAGGAGCCCCTCAGTTCGCCGCTGTCGAGCAGCAACTGTCCTTTCAGGAATCTTTGCATTTGCGGCATAGCGGATCCTTTCGGCGCAGGCTAACGGTGCCTCTTGCTCTGTGATCATTTTGGACTAAAATAGGCCTATGTCAAAGTATTGTCTGTTCCTGTTGCTGGCCGTCCTCCTCATCGTGGCGGGGACCGGCTGTAAAACCCACTCCGGCAGCCGCGATTACATCCCGGGCAAGGGTTGGGTGCCAAATGATTAATCCGGTTTGACACTTGCCCGAATCGGCGAGTCGAGCTATCTTACCGTTCAAATTATGAGCAATATTATGAAGAAAATCATCGTTTCCGTGGCATGCCTGACAGCTCTCACGATCGCCGTCGTGCATGCGGACAATGCCAATAACGCCACATCCAAGGACTGCCAGAAGTCCACCAGCTGCTCCACCAAGAGTGCGGGGCAGGAAAAAGGCGGCTGCTGCCCCTTCAGCTCGGGCAAGGGCGGCTGCAAGGGAAAGCAGAATGGCAAGCAAACCTCCTTGCCCAGCCCCAAAGCGGCTGACGCCAGGAAGTAGGCGATCCTTCTTTGAAGCCCCGCGCTCCTGCGCGGGGCTTTTCTTTTGTACAGAAAGATGGCCGCGCGTCTCCGCGCGGCCATAGATATCGCCTTAAGTCTCCCCGTCCGGGTTAGAGGCGCGCCAGCAGGAGTTCCCGCTGGAAGATCAACTCTTTCGGCAGCCGGTTGTGGAGCTGCATGAAGAGTTCATCCTGCATGATGAGCTCCTTCCTCCACTCGTCCTCGCTGATGGCCTGCAACTCATCGAGCCTTTCCGGCGGGAAGCCCGCCAAGCCCGTCAGATCAATGCTGCCGGGACCGGGCACCCAGCCCAGCGCCGACTCGATGGCATCGGTCCTCGAATGGCATCGGTCCACGATCCATTTCAGCACCCGCATATTCTCACCAAAGCCGGGCCAGAGATACTCGCCCTGGCTGTTCTTCCGGAACCAGTTGACATGGAAGATGCGGGGCGGGTTCTTGATCGTCTTGTGCATGTTGATCCAGTGCCGAAAATAGTCGCCCATGTGGTAGCCGCAAAACGGCAGCATGGCCATCGGGTCGCGCCGCACCTGGCCCGCCCCGCCGACCGCCGCGGCCGTCATCTCCGATCCCATGGTTGCGCCGATGTAAACGCCATGCACCCAGTTGAAAGCCTGGTAAACCAGCGGCATGGTATCCCCGCGCCTGCCCCCGAAAACAATGGCGCTGATCGGGACACCCTGGGTGTCGTTGGCCTCCGGGGCCAGCATCGGGTTGTTCGTCATCGGCGCCGTGAAGCGGCTGTTCGGGTGCGCGGCTTTTTCCTTTGAGTCGGGCGTCCACTTGTTGCCCTTCCAGTCCAGGCATTCTTTCGGCACCGGGCCGTCCTTGCCCTCCCACCAGACATCCAGGTCGGGCGTGAGGGCGACGTTGGTATAGACCGTGTCGCGGGAGATCATCTCGACCGCCCCGGGGTTCGACTTGGAGTTGGTGCCCGGCACGACGCCGAAGTAGCCGGCCTCGGGGTTGATGGCGTAAAGCCGCCCGTCAGGGCCGGGCTTCATCCAGGCAATGTCGTCGCCGATGGTCCAGACCTTCCAGCCCTTGAATTGGGCCGGCGGCTGCATCATCGCAAAGTTGGTCTTGCCGCACGCGCTGGGGAAGGCCGCCGCGATGTAGGTCTTTTCGCCGGTCGGGGATTCCACCCCCAGGATGAGCATGTGCTCGGCGAACCACCCTTCCTGCCGTCCCAGGTAGGAGCCGATGCGCAGGGCGAGGCACTTCTTGCCCAGCAGAACGTTGCCGCCATAGTTCGAACCGACGGAGATAATGGCGTTGTCTTTGGGGAAATGAGCGATGTAGCGCCGCTCGGGATTGACATCCAGCATGCAGTGCAGCCCGCGGTTGAAGTCATCGTCCTCGCCGCCGAGTTGTTCGAATGCCACCGAGCCCATGCGGGTCATGGTTCCCATGCTCAACGCCACGTAGATGGAGTCGGTCAGCTCGACCCCAACCTTTGCAAGCGGCGAGCCGGGCGGCCCCATGAGGTAGGGGATCACGTACATCGTCCGCCCCTGCATCGAGCCGGCGGCGTAGCCGCGCAGTTTCTGATACATTTCCTTCGGCGCCATCCAGTTGTTGGTGGGGCCGGCCTCGTCGGCATTCTCCGTGCAGATGAACGTTGACTGCTCAACCCGGGCCACGTCGTTTGGATTCGAGCGGTGGTAGTAGCAGCCGGGCAGCTTCTCCTGGTTGAGCTTGATCAGGATTTATTGCCGGTGTTGGGCTTCCCGATAAGTTCCATCGTCATAGTTGTTTAGTAAATTTACTGGATGATGTGCAACAAACACGCCACATCTGCGGCATTGCGAGGGTAAAACTTACACGCCGCCTTGTGCGCCCGTCAAGAATTGACTTAGTGGAACGTGCGTTTTGCGGCTAGGCGGGGCGGGCGATTAGATCGTAGTCCGTGTGGCCGATGACGCGGACTCGGGCGAACTCGCCCGGGGGCAAGGAGCCTCGGACATACACGCGCCCGTCAATATCCGGCGCGTCGGCCTCGCCTCGCGCAATCAGGTAGCGCCCTTTGAGCCGGCTGGCACCATCATCCTGGCCTCGGATCAGGCCGTGTTCCCAGGAG
>JAPLUA010000644.1 GCA_026397855.1 Verrucomicrobiota bacterium
GCGAAACACCATCGCCGCTCCCGCAGTGTTGGTTCCCACGTTTCCGGCTACACTCACGTACTGGTTCAGCACCCGCAGTTGGCCGGGAAACTCCGTGCCTTGTTTGCCGCCATAGTTGGCATACGCCCAAACCGAATCCAGGACATTGGTGGGATTGGAGAAGAACTTGCCGCCGTAATCGCTCCAGTAAAGGTTATTGGCCAGGACTTGCTGTTTCAGGTTCGACAGGCACTGAATCCTTAGCGCCTTTTCCTTGGCCCTCGCCAGCGCCGGGAGCAGCAGCGACGCCAGGATGGCGATGATGGCAATGACCACCAGCAGCTCGATCAGGGTAAAGCCTCCAGCCGGCGGCTTTTGCTTGGGCGCGCTTTGGTGATGCTTTATGTTCGATCGAATGGGCACTCTAAGGTTACTTTGCCTTGCCCCGGCGGAGGCGCAAGCGGCTTTCACTTGTCTAAAATTGGAACAGGTGGTGCCATGCCGTGCGGCGGAGCCTGATGGCCCGGGCCGCTTCGGCTCGCATTGGCCAGGGAACCGACTCGAACCGGACGTCCCCGGGCATATGCCATTTCCGAGGCCGAGCCTTGACCGGGATGCGTGGGCTCGTTGATACTGGCCGGTATGAAAGCGTTTGCCTGACACGAGCAAGACTGAGCGATCCAACCCGATGAACCCCCTCCCGCGAATGCACGGTGCAGCAAGAGTATTGGCGGCGTGCCTGGTCTCCCTTGCCGGGGTGTGCTCCGCCCGGCCGCTGGCGGTCAGCGAGCCCGTGCGCGGATGGACGATTCTTTCCGACAGCGCGCCGGATGCCGCCATTACGATTGCCGCCGCGCCCGGCTACCAGGTCAACCACATCCAGCTTTCGCACCAGATCGTCCACGACCTGCGCGAGATCAAGGCCGACAAGAAGCGTGACCTGGTCAATGAACTCACGCGGGCCGCCCACAGCGCGGGGGTTGCCGAGGTGGTGCTTTGGGACCACACGCTCTACAAGCTGGATTATTACCCGAAGCAGTTCCGGACCGGGCCCGGGGGAACAATTGACCTGGATAACCCGCAGTTCTGGAAGTGGTTCCAGGAGGATTACCGGCAGATGCTGGACCGGGTGCCTGACGTTGACGGCCTGGTGCTTACGTTCATTGAAACCGGCGCGCGAGCCGAGCGGCAGCACTCGACCGTGCTCAAGAGCAATGCGGAGAAGTTGGCGCGGGTTGTGGATGCGGTGGCGGATGTGGTGGTGGGGGAACGGAAATTGAACCTTTATGTCCGCACCTTCTCCTACACCCGGAAGGAATACGCCAATGTGCTCGGGGCCATTGCGCTGCTCAAGCGCCCTGACATCCGCCTCATGATGAAGGAGACGCCGCACGATTTCTTCCTGACGCACCCGGATGATCCCTACGCGGGAACGATTGCGCGCCCGACGATTATGGAGTTCGACATCGCCGGGGAGTTCAACGGGCAGGGGATCATCGCCACGACCTGGCCGGAGTATGTGCTGAGGCGGTGTCGGGCGTTTGCGAAGCGGCCGCACATCATCGGCTACACCGCGCGCACGGATCGCTACGGAAGCACCCGGTTGGTCGGGCGCCCGGCGGAAATCAACCTGCTGGCGCTCCGGCGAGGCGTGGAAAACCCGCAGGTGACCGCCGAGGAGGTTTATGATGAGTTCATCACTGCCCGCTATGGCGCGGCTGCGCTCCCGGAGGTGAAGGCGGCTTTCAAGAACGCCTATCCGGTCATTACATCCTCCCTGTACACCCTGGGCACATCCATGGCCAGCCACTCGCAGTTGGATTACGACAAATCATCATCCAGTTACGTGCGGCACGTCTCGGGCAAGTGGATGGATCCGCCGATCGGCTATGTGGGGCACGGAGTGAACCGCGAGTTCCACTACTGGCGCGATACCATCAACCACCTGGCCCCTCCTTCCGTGAAGAACCCGAAAGGCAGCCAATGGAGCGAAGTCCCCGAGGTCGTGAGCAGCGGATGGATTCAGCCGGGAGAGGGAATGACGGAGGAATACCTGCGCTACATCGTAACGGAAAAGAAGCACGGGGTCGCGCTGGCGGAGGAATCGGTGGAGCAAATCCGGAAAGCACGGCCGAAGGTTCGCCCTGAGGATTACGGGGCCCTGGATGACTACTTCCAGCGGACGTTGCTGACCGCGCGGATTCATCGGGCGACAGCCGCAGCCTGGTTCGGATCTCGAACCTGGGGCCGGGGCAAGGAGTTCCAGACCGAGTTCGTGCGCCGGACGACGCAGGATGGGCTGGATGAGATCAAGGCGGTGGCACAGCAGATCCGGGATTACCCCCGGAAGCCGGCGGCCGGCCAATGGGACTGGCGCCGGGATGCGGATGCCGCCGAGCGCTACTATAACCGGATCATGACGGATGGATGGCAAACGCGATGAGACATCTCCTTACTGGACTGATGGCAGCTTTCCTGGGGTGGTGTTCGGCGATTGCCGGGCAACCAACCTGGGTGGAAGTGGGAGAATCCGTGTTCGGCGCCAAGCCGGACCGGCTTGGCCCTATCGGCGGCGGCAACGGCTACACGAACCTCGTCACCGCGGGGGACTACACCGTGCAGGATCTGGACTCCCTCCTCGACGCCCTCTCGCAAGCCAGGGCGGGCCAGGTGATCTTCATCCCCGGCGAAACAGAAATTGATTTGACCGCGCGCATCCACATAGAGCAGATCGTTCTAAGAATCCCCGAGGGGGTCACGCTGGCGGGGAATCGTGGACACAACGGTTCCCAGGGTGCCCTCCTGACCAGCGACGCGCTCAACACGCCCGCAATCATCCGCACCGCCGGGCCCAACGTGCGCATCACCGGGCTTCGCATCCAAGGCCCCTGTCCGAAGCGATATCTCGATCACCACAAGCGGGCTTTCGGGCCGGGCGGCGGGAGGCACGAGTATTACTACAAGTTCCCGACGTCGAACGGCATTGTGGCCGAACATCCCCGACTTGAGGTGGACAACTGCGTTGTGTCCGCCTTCGCGCACGGCGGCGTTTTCCTCACCGCGGGCGATGGGCACCACATTCACCACAACTTCATCCACCACTGCCAGTACAATGGCCTGGGTTACGGCGTGAGTCATCGCTCGGCATCCTCGCTGATCGAGTACAACCTGTTTGATTGGAATCGGCATTCCATCGCCGGCACCGGTCAACCCGGCTGCGGCTACGTGGCACGGCACAACGTAGAACTCGGGGTGTCGCTGAGCCATTGCTTCGACATGCACGGCGGGCGCGACCGCAAGGACGGCACCGACATCGCCGGAACCTCCATCGAGATCTACAACAACACGTTCCGGGCGCCCACTACGCCTGTGAAGATTCGCGGTGTGCCGGAAGAAAAGTGCGATGTGCATCACAACTGGTTTCCGCGGCACGACGGCCCTGGCTCGGCTGTGATCGGATTGTCCGGAAAGACCAGGGCCTTCAATAACGCTTACGGGAGCGAGCCGAAAACCGCCAGGTAACCCCCGCTCCACGCTCCACGCTCCCTAAGGCCTCGCCAGCAGGGTGGGCAACTGGACTTTCAGGGCGGGATCAAAGTCCGCGGTATCCTGGTAGAAATAGGCGACGCGCGAACTGACGCTCCAGGTGGTCAGGAAGTACATCTTCTCGAACGGAACCCACCGCGCTGACCCGTCGGCGAAAACGTGGTTGCCTCCCTTGGGCACCAGCGACTTGCTTCCGCGATGCTGCGGCATATTGGCATAGACGAACTCCCTGCCGGGCTCGAGCCCGCCCCACGCGCCGTTGATCTTCATGATGCAGTCGGACCCCAGGGTCCATGTTGGCTTCGACGTTCCGAGCTTCACCGGGCTGCGCGAGGGAAAGGTTCCCGCCGGGTTGTGCCATTCGGCGATCCCGCCAAAATACTGGATCCCGATGACCCACTGCGGGTAGGAAGGCTCATAGACCGGGAGGCCGGGGCGATTGGGGCAAGTCCAGACCGAGACGACGTTCGATTGCACGAGCAGTCCGACGGCCGTTGCGGAGGACGCCTCCGGGGGGTTCAGGCAGTTCTGCACGTAAAGATTGTTGTTGAAGCGCGCGGACAGGACCTTGTCGGAATTGTCCATGGCATAGATCGTCGCGCCGATCGCGACCTGTCGCATGTTGTTAAGGCAGGCGATACGTTTGCTTTTCTCCTTGGCGCTGGCCAGGGCGGGCAGCAGCAGGGCGGCAAGAATGGCAATAATGGCGATGACGACCAGCAATTCGATGAGAGTAAAACCCCGCTGCGGGCGAAGGTCGTTGTGCGTAAACGTGCTATTCATTGATCTATCGGAGCCTTACTCGGGTTGTGTCTGCTCTCGTTTGGCTTTTTTGGCGGGAGGTGTTCCGCTGTGGCCGGTGCTTTTCGCCCATCGGTCGTAGGCGGCGGCAAGCTCTTTCACCCTGGCGGGGTATGCTGCGGCGAGATCCTTTGTCTCGGTTCGGTCTGCTTCCATGTCATAGAGTTCCCATCGCTTGATCTCGTCGTCCCAGACCAGCTTCCACTTGCCCTGGCGCACGGCGCGGTTCCCGTCCTGCTCCCAGAAGATCAGCTCCGGCTGGGGTAACTCTCTGCCCTTGAACGCCCCGAGGAGGCTGCGGCCTTCAACCGGCAGAATCTCGCGTCCCCCGAACTCGCGCGGGTAGCTGGCCCCTGCCAGTTCCAGGCAGGTCGGCAGCACGTCAATAATGTGGCCGACCTGGCGGGTGAGGGTGTCCGGCCGGACCACGCCGGGCCACCGCACGATGAACGGCGTCGAAATGCCCCCTTCATGCACCCACAGCTTGTAGCGGCGAAAGGGTGTGTTGTGGGCAGAACCCCAGCCCGGACCGACGTTCATGTAGCTCGACTTCGGGCCGGGCAACTGCGAGGTCATGCGTCCACCAGCCTCCTCGCCGCTGCTGCCGTTGTCGGACAGGAACATCACCACGGTGTTTGTCTCCAGGCTCAGCTCCTTGAGCGCCCCAAGCACCCGCCCGATGTCCTGGTCCATCCGGTCCACCATTGCGGCATAAACGGCCATGCGGCGGCCTTCCCATTTCTGGTCTGCCGTGCTCCAGTCATACGCTTTCCCGTCAGGCTCGGGGAGCTCCCATCGGGGATCCAGCAGCTTGAGCGCGAGCTGCCGGGCGTGGCGCTGCTGGCGCAGAGCCGCCCAGCCCGCGCTGTATTTGCCCTCATAACGCGCAATATCCTCGGGCCGCGCCTGGATGGGCGAATGCGGCGCGGTGTAGCACAGGTGCAGGAAGAAGGGCCGACCGGTCGCCGCAAACCGGCGCAGCGTTGCCACCGCGTGGTCGGTGAAGGCGTCCGTGGTGTAGAAGTTATCCGGAAAGCTGGTGATGCGCTGGTCGTTGTGGGCGAAGATGCGAACGCGTCCCCCCTCGAACGGCGGATCACGCTGGCCGGGATCGAAGTAGTTGCAACAGCCGTCCAGCAGGCCGTAGAACTCGTCGAATCCCCGGTCAATCGGCCTGGACGGCGCCGCGGCCCCAAGGTGCCACTTGCCGCTAAGGGCCGTTTGGTAGCCCGCGCCCCGGAGCACCTCAGCCACGGTGACCATGTTGGTTGTCAGCCGTGCCCGGTCGCCCCGCGGATACAGCCCCGTCAGGATCGAGGCCCGGGTGGGGATGCACTTGGCATTGTTATAGAACTGGGAGAAGCGCAGCCCTTCCTGCGCGAGCCGGTCAATGTTCGGTGTCTGGATTTCGCTTCCGTAGCAGCCAACGTCGGAATATCCCATGTCATCCGCCATGATGAGGAGGATATTCGGTCGGACCGCCGTCTGCCCGGCCGGGCAGGCGGTGAGGCAAGCCCAGCACAGGAAGCCCGCCGTCCGAAGCAAACCGTTAAACCTTGGCATTGTCTTCTAATTGTTAACGTCGCCGTGTCCGCACGGAGGGCAGGGGCCCGGATTCGCGTGCCTCTCTGCAAGCGCGGCATTCTTACGGCACTCGAACAAAAAGCTCGAAATGCCCTTTTGTGTGGGGTAAGAACCATGTTTCATACAGAATGCAACAGCCACAGGAATGCTATTTCGAGTGAGAAGAATCTATTCTGGAATCCTCCGGAGCTGCAAGCACGGAAAATGGGGACCAGGTCACCCGCAAGACCCGAGCAGGCTCAGCCGTGGGTCGAGTCAAATCAATTGCCCTGAAAGAAGCCCATGAAGCATCGAGGCAGATTCGCCGTGGTCCTGGTGACGGCACCGGACCTGAAGACCGCGCGCAAGCTGGCGCGGGCCGCACTCGAGGCGCGGCTCATTGCCTGCGCCAACATCGTTCCCCGGATTGAATCGCACTACCGGTGGGAGGGGAAGATCGAGTCCGGGACGGAGGTGCTGCTGGTCATGAAGACGACCCACGCCCGCCTGTCCTTGCTGGAGAAGCTGATTGTGTCAACGCACCCTTACAACACGCCGGAGTTTGTGGTGCTCCCGGTCCAGGGGGGGAGCCGCCGTTACCTCGACTGGGTATGGGACTGCGTGAAGAATCGTGCGGCACAACCGGACTGAATTCGCGCCATGAATATTCCCTGGCCGCAGACCTACGATCCGTTGCACAGCCCGGTGCTCTCGACCCTGGTGGCCGCGGTGCCTGTGGTGGTATTGCTGGGCTCGATCGCCCTGCTTAGAATCCGCATTCATCTCTCGGCCCTGATCGGCCTGGCTGCCGCCCTGGCGATCGCCTTGCAGGCGTATCACATGCCGGCCAAAACCGCGGTGGCGGCATCCCTCTACGGCGCGGCCTTTGGCTTGTTCCCGATAGGGTGGATCATCCTGAACGTGATATTCCTTTACCAGCTCACCGTGAAGCGGGGCCTGTTCGACCTGCTGCGCGACAACCTCGCGGCCCTGGCGCCGGACCCGCGGGTGCAGATTATTCTCATCGCGTTCTCATTCGGTGCGTTCATCGAGGGGGTGTCCGGGTTTGGCACGCCGGTGGCCATTACAGGAGCCATCCTCATTCAGCTTGGATTCAGGCC
>JAPLUA010000484.1 GCA_026397855.1 Verrucomicrobiota bacterium
GCCCCGCATACGGCCGACATGCTCGCCGCCGAACGATGGGACCACCCCTACTCTCGCGAGCAGGCCTGCTTCCCGGCCACATGGCAACGCGACCACAAGTTCTGGCCCGCCGTGGGGCGCATTGACAACGTGTATGGCGACCGCAATCTGGTGTGCTCCTGCGCCGGCATGGAAGCCTGGCAGGCGGGATCTTAAGCGGCTTTCGCAACCGGCGCCCCGACCAGGTAGGTGATCGGTATCGGCATCCTGCCGCCCTTCACCGTTCCCATTTCCCACTGGTAACCGCTCGACCCCAGGCTGTCGGCCAGGTCGCGCATATCCTGCAGGCTGTAGGTCCGCAGGCACGAAACGACGCCGTCAAAGAGCGTGACCAGCGGCGCCAGCGGAACGACATAGGTCCAGAACAGGCGCGACCACCGGAACGGCCGGATGAACGGCGTCACCAGGAACACCCCCAGCGGCGCCAGGAGGGCAAATAGTATCGCCAGGGGACGCCGTTGCGTGGCCTCGAACACCGCTATCCCCTCCCCGCTCCGAACGGCATCGGCAAGCACCGCCCGCGCCTGCCCGGGACGGAAATGGTGGAAGGCCGAGAACATCGTCCGGAACCCCGGCAGGCTGGCGGGAACTTGCATCGGATCCACGGGCTGCGGATGGTAGCCGATCGCCCGGTCCGTCAGGCGGTTCGCCCGCCGGAATCCCTCAAGGTTCGGGTACTTATCCGTCAGGCAGACCGGCACGCCCACACCGCTCTCCGCCAGGGCCGGCTGCAGCCAAAGCCACGGCCCGGCCGCGCCCGAGCAAAGATCGACAATTCCCCGCGATCCCGCCCGCCGGAGCACGCCGCCAAGAATGGGAATAATCGGCTCGTAGATCCTCGTCGCAGAGAAAAAGCATTGGAGATAATCGGTGGCCGCGTCGCGGAGCGAGTGCGGACACCAATCCTGATCTTCGATCTCGATTAAATGAAGGCGTCTCATGCAGGTCGAAACGCGCCAATGCCGCCCAACCTCCCAAAAGATAATCCTGACAACACCAAACGCAACACCAACATCCTGATTGACGGGTTGACCACCGCCCAGAGCGGTCCATACTGGCCGGAATGAAGCTGCTTGCGAACAGGTTCCATTCTCTTGCCATGGCGCTGATCCTTTGCCCGGGAGCGGCCTTGCTTGCCGGGCAGGTGCCGGAGCTTGTCCCGGCTCCGCGCGAGGTGAAGTGGTCGGCTGAGCCACCAGCCCGGCTCACAGTCGGCACGGTGGCAATCGTCGTCGGGCGCCAGGCCGCCGCGCCCGAGCATCAGGCGGCCCGAATGCTCCAGGAAACAGTGGCCAAACGATTCGGCCAGCAATGGCCGATCCTGCGCGAGGGAGAGGAGAACGTGAACCACAAGGTCTTGGTGTTGCTGGGCCAGCGCGCGACCTGCGCGCGGCTCGACGAGCTGTGCCGCAAGCACGGGATGGATTTAAGCGCAGTCTCCCCCGGATTCGATGGCTATGTTATCACCCCGGTCGCCGAGGGGGACCGGCTGACCATCGTGGTTGGAGGCTGCAACGCGCGCGCCGTGGAGTATGGGCAGGATACGCTATCCCAGATGCTCCGCGGGTCGGGCAAGGATCTGGACCTGGTGAAGGGGGCGGTGCGCGATGCGCCAGTGATCCCGTGGCGCGGCCGGCCGCAGACCCAGGTGGGCCACTATCTGCGGCCGGGCGAACTGGACCTCTACGTCCTGTCGCGCGTCAACTTCATTGATTTGCGGAGCGGCATCTACGCGTTCCAGCCCGGCGAGAAGCTGGACCGGGAGGAGATCGCCGAAGCGATCAAGCAGGCGCATTTGCGCGGGATCATCGTGTACGCCACCGTCAACTGTGGGGTGTCTGGCAAGGAGTATGAGAAGGTGCTGGGAACTTTCCGCGAGCTGCTGGACCTGGGCGCCGACGGGCTTTGGCTGTCCTTCGACGACAAGGGCCCCGGCGAGGACCCGGTGGGGCTGACGAAACAAGTGCTGGAGCTGGGCCGTCAGCGCCAGATCAGTGGCCAACCCATCGCGATCACACCGCCCAAAGGCTCCTACCAGCGAATCGTAACCGACTTCAACCGCAAGATCATGGCTGTGCCCGGGATGGAGCGGGCCCTTTGGTTCTGGACCGGGGTGCCCTCGACCCAAGCTGTGGAAGAAGCGCGCTCGATCGGCATCAAGGTGAGGCCGAGCTGGTGGCACAATTGGCCCCGGCTCGAAACGCCCCAGAGTTACGTCGGCCTGCCACCGCTTTCGCTGGGCTGGAGCGAGCCGGACTACGAAACGCTCGCGGCCGGGGGGGATTGCCTCGAAGCCGTGATGCCCTGGGGCGGCAATGCCTTTGGCCAGCACTACATCGCGCCGGTGATCAACTGGTGGGGCTGGAACCCGCAGGCGCACGACTGGGACGCGCTGCGACGGCGCCTGTTCTCGATTGTGTTCGGCCCGGGCCAGGTCCCTGCAGCCATGAAGTTCGATGACGGCCTGCGGGAGATGTTCGGCCTGTTCGAGTATTCATACAAGGCGACGGATGGCCTGCCATTCTGCCCGCCGCGATTGCGCCGGGCGGCCGACCGGGAGCGGGCCGGGGCGCTGGGCACCGGGCTGGCATCGGTGCTGGACGAAATCGCCGCGAAGGCCCCCGGCCAGACGTTGCTGGCGGAGGACGCGTTGAAGACGTCCTACCTCGATCGCATGCGGCGGGAGCTGGAAACGCACCGCGCGGCGGCGAAGCTGACCTACCCCGAGGCCTGGTGGCCGGAGCAGCAGCAAAGGATCCTGGACAGGCTGCACGCAGGGGATGCGGCGGGCGTGGACGAGCTGGCCTCGAGCGTGCGCGGCCGGGTTTTGAAGGAGGTGGATGAGATCAGTCGGAGTTTGCCGTCCGGCCCGTATGCCAAGGCTTACGCGGACTGGTGGCGGGCGCGGGCATCCCTGGATGCCGGCGGCTGGAAAGCGCTGGTGGAAGCGCGCCGCAAGGCGATGGGTGACCGGCTGAAGGACTATTTCTGGAGCATGGTGAACCCCGGGCCGTTGCTCGAAGGGCTGGCTTCTCCGCCGCTCGAATGGGGCATCGGCCGCTGGCAGGTCAGCAACCGCCTCCTGGCCACGGCGCTGCCCGGCACCAACGAGACTGGATGGCTGGCCCCTACGAGCGGGGCAGCGTCCGCGCCGCGGTATTCGCCGCAGGCCCCAAGACGGCGGGCGCGCCGGGCGAGTATGCCGAGCTGAAGGTGTCGCTGCCGGTCTCGGGTCACCGTGACCGCCTGGGGCTGCTCGTCTTTGCCAGCTCCGCCAACAAGGATCTTTTCTCCGCCACACCCGTCAAGAACCGCTGGGCCGGATACCGGTTCCTGGAACTGGCATGGCAGGACAAGACATTGTGGGAGACCGATGTCGGCTCCCTGCCGGACCGGGGCGAGTGGTTCCTGGTCCGACTCCCCCGGGTGCCGGATGATGTCAAGGACCTGACCCTGCGGCTCAGGATCGGGGACCGGAAAGTGTCGCACGGCAATTACACGCTCTGCTTCGTGGGCCCGATTCGGCTCATGGAGCTTCCAGAATGATCAACCTACTCACAGCTTATATGTTTCAAATAACCTCAAACATGGCGGGCCGCATTGCCGGCGGCGTTTTCATCGCACTCCAACTCACAGCCGCGCTTGCGGCCGACCCGGCGACCGCGCCGGCGGCTCCGGGGGGGCCCCTGGACATCGGCAATCGCCGGCAGGTGTTCATTGACCGGCAGTTCCTTGCGAGCGCGCGAGACGTCGAACTCGTTCCCCATTCGCCCCGCAGGACGGGCGAGCGGACGATTGTTCCGGACCGGTCGTGGGAGCGAAACGACCTGGGCTGCTACAGTTGCGTGCTGAAGGTGGGCGAGGCCTACCAGATGTGGTACGCCTCCTACCCGGGCCTCTGCTACGCGCGATCGAAGGACGGCATCACCTGGGAGAAGCCTGTGCTCGGGCTGGCGGAGTTCGAGGGGAGCAAGGACAACAACATCGTCATCGGCTACGGCGCTGGCGGGATAGACCGGTGCGGCACCGAGGGCGTGGTGTTCTATGACCCGAAAGCGCCCGAGGAGGAGAAGTTCCGCTATGCGACGCGCATCTCGGATGAGCTGAAGGACACGGTGGTGTTTTCCTCGCCGGACGGCATTCATTTCAAGCTGACCCACAAGAAGGTGCTCACGTTCACGCACCCGGAAGGCCGCCAGCATCTGGACTCGCAGAACATGATTTTCTGGGATGACCGGATCAACAAGTATGTCGCCTACATGCGGCGCAACCTCTACGCGCCCGGACAGCGCAACCGGAGCGTCGCGCGGAGCGAATCAGATCACCTGGGCGGATTTGCCGAGGTGCAGGAATCGCCGATCGTACTGGAGCCCGATGCGCTGGACATCAAGCTGGGAGGCAAGCCCGCGTTGGACTACTACACCAGCGGCGTCACCAAGTATCCGTGGGCGCAGGACGCCTACTACATGTTTCCGCAGGCCTATTTCCACTACGTGCCCAAGCAGTTCGCCGAGTTCGAGAAGGAGTGCCCCGTCAACGCCGGGCCGCTGGACACCCGGTTCGCCGCCAGCCGGGACGGCATCACCTGGAACCGCTTCGACCGCCGCCCCTTCGTGGGCCTGGGCATGAAAGGTGAGTTCGACAGCAAGAACGCACGCGTCTTCGCCGGCCTCGTCCCTTCGCTGGATGGCCGCGAGATGTATATGTATTACCTGGGCTGCGACACGCTGCACGGCTGGGGACGCGATGAGCGGAACAATCGCCTCCTGACCGCTGCCGGCCTGGCCCCCACCTACGATACGAACGTCATCAGCCGCCTCGTCCTCCGGCGCGACGGGTTTATCTCCGTCCGCGCTGCCTACGCCGGCGGCGAGTTCACCACCCCGCCGCTCAAGTTCTCCGGCCGCGAGCTGGTCCTGAACGTGGACACCTCCGCCGCCGGCCTGTTGCGCTGCGAATTGCTCGGCGAGAAAGGTGAACCGATTGAAGGCTTTCGGTTGGCCGACTGCGACCTGATCCACACCGCCAACGAAGTTGACCGCCCGGTCAAGTGGCGGGGCAAGGGCGACCTCTCAGCCCTCGCCGGAAAGCCGGTGCGCCTGCGGGTGGAATTCCGCGACACCGACCTCTACGCCTTCCAGTTCCGTTAAGGGAGCCCTGATCCCCGACCGGCAAGGAACATTCGGCAGGAGTTTCCGTGTTCGGGCCGGAGCGGGTACAGCGGCCGCACGTCTGCCCGAACCGCTCTGGCACCTTGCCCGTGTCCCTCCCGCCAGGCACCGGCCTCGTCGGCTCGCCAGGGGCGTGTTGCCCGGGTGGCGGTGGCTTGCTGTGCCGAAGGAGTTACGAAGGAGTTACGAAGGGGCTTCGAAGGGGCTTCGAAGGGAATAAGGGGTTTTCGACCTGATGATTGATCCAGACCCCTGTCGGAACTGCCGCGCAGCTTCCACATGCGGCATCTTGTGTCTGGTGCCCCTTTCGGTTGCGCGATGGGTGATCCGATGGTATGATCATTAATAGGTTTTAATCACAGGAGAATTCTACTATACATAACGAATTGCAAACGAATGCCGACAGCAGGGCGGATTCTTCTTATGTGGGTTTGTACGGAGCCGAAGACTCGAAGGGTGCCGTCCGCCGACTGATTCACATCCCCGTGATTCACAGCCAGGCGGAGATGGGCAGCCTCAGTCCGACCATCCAGGCAATCATGCTGCGAAAGCTGGGAGCCCAAGGCTGGGCGGATAAGGTGAGCGCAATTGATGGCATCTGGACACGGATTGAGGAAGCGATTGAGGGGTGGTCTCTGCCTTACAAAAAGGTGCGGCTCTACCAGGACGGGTTGCCGGTATGTGGACGCGAGCAGGACATTGTTTCGGAGCTGGCCAAGGCGGGCAGCCGGAACCATCAGCTCCTGCTGCGGTTGAAGGAACGCGGTGCCACCCTCATGGGAACCGAATCAGCCGACCTGCTGGTGCAGGAGTATAAACTAATCAAGCAGATGTTCGCGACCGACGACTCGGCGGCGGCGGCTCGCCTGGAGATCCGCCACCAGCAGGTCAGCCAATCCACGCTCAAGGGCCGGGACCAGGCCATCGCGCAGCGAATCAACGACACGCTGCGCCAAGGTGAAATCGGCCTTTTATTCCTGGGAATGCTACACTCCGTGGAGCGATGGCTGGCTAAGGATATCCAGGTCACGCATCCGCTTTATCCGCCGTCTTCGAAGGGCCTTGAAAGCCAATGACTAACAGAAAAAGCCAGGTACTGATCGTGGACGACGAGCCGGCAATCTGCCAGTTGATCTCCCATTTGTTAGAGCAGGAGGGACTTATACCGCTGGTGGCGCTGGACGGAAAGACAGCCCTGCAACAACTTCGTGCGGCATCGCCCGACATGCTGATTGTGGACCTCAAGCTGCCCGACCTGGACGGGCTGGAAATCCTGCGCCAGGCCAAAGCGCTGGACGAGGATCTGCCCGTGGTGATTTTGACCGCCCATGCGAAAGTTCCCGGGGCCGTCGAGGCCATGCGGGCCGCCGCTTTCGATTATCTGGCCAAACCCTACGATCACGAGGATCTGGTCCGGGTAGTCCACCGCGCTTTGGCCGAACGGGAACTCAAGCTCAGGCTCAAGCAATTCAACCGCCAAACAAACGCCAACCACGATCTCACCGAGATCATGGGGCCGAGCAAGGCGATTGGGGGGCTGATTGCCGACATCAACCGCGTCGCCAAATCCAACTTCAACGTGGTCATCGTCGGGGAAACCGGCTCCGGCAAAGAGGTTGTGGCGCAAGCGATTCACGGGGCGGGCCCGCGCGCCAAAGGCCCTTTTGTGCCGGTGGATTCCGGCGCGATACCCGAGACGCTCTTTGAGGCTGAATTATTCGGGCATGAAAAGGGGGCGTTCACTGGCGCGATCGGCCGCAAGCCCGGCCGGTTTGAAGTGGCTAGCGGCGGCACGCTGTTCCTGGACGAGATTTTGAACCTGCCGCTCAGCGCCCAGGCAAAAGTGCTGCGGGCGCTGCAAGAAAAGTCCTTTTGCCGCGTCGGCGGCACGCAACCGATCAAGACCGACGTCCGGGTACTGGCAGCCGGCAATCTGGATTTGGATGAGGCCGTCGCGGCAGGGCGGTTCCGGGCAGACTTGTTCTATCGGCTGAGCGAGTTCACGCTCCGGATTCCGCCGCTGCGCCAGCGCAAGGAGGACATCCTGTATTTGGCGAAGCGGTTCCTGGATTTGACCAACCAGGAGTTGAAGAAAGCGGTGCTCGGATTTTCGGAGCCGGCGATCCAGGCGCTGCTTAATTACAACTGGCCGGGGAATGTCCGGCAACTACGCTCGACCATCCGGCGATCCGTGCTGCTGGCCCGCGACGTGGTGACGGAGCAACATCTGGATATTCTCCAGGAGGAACATGATGCGGGGCGGTGTGTGGTGCCGCCCACACATGGGGGGACGGTCACGCCTGCCACCGGGCTGTCGCTCAAGACCATCGTGGCGCAAAGCACGACGGCCGTGGAACGTGAGATCCTGCTGCAAACCCTGCGTCAAACCGGGGGCAACAAAGCCAAGGCCGCCCGACTCCTCCAGATTGATTACAAGACGATTCAGTCAAAGATCAAACAATACGGAATTATTCCCAATCAAGGAACATTATGAAAAAGAAGACTCCGGATAAGAATGAACCCGCAGGCGAAGCTGGCGCCCGCTTTGGCGGCATCCTGTCAGGACTAACCGGCCTGGTGGAAAAGCTCAACGAACTGGCGGAAACCGGCGCGGAGCTGCGGCGCGGCGGCGAGTTTCAAGGCGGCGGCCAGGAGCGCAAAGGCATTTACGGATTCACAATGAAGGTTGGCCTGGGCGACCAGGGAACCCGCATCGAGCCGTTCGGCAATATCAAGACCGACAAAACCACCGGCAAGGCGGTAGTGGAGGAAGTCCGGGAACCGGTCGTGGACCTGTTCGAGGAGAAAGACCATCTCCTGATCGTGGCCGAGCTGCCGGGGATCCGGGCCGCCGACGTGAAGCTCGATGTGAAGGATGACGTGCTGACCATTACGGCGGCCAAAGGCGACAAGAAGTACCGCAAAGAGGTGCTGTTGCCTGGCAGCTACCCGAAAGCGAAGATGCGCCTCTCGTGCAACAATGGCGTGCTGGAAATCAAGTGCCACAAATGACGGCCGCCTGACCTATGGACAAACCCGAATCCTTGCAACTGAAACTCAAAGTAACGGAGGCCATCGGCAAAGACGTGGGCCGGGCTCTCGCGCGCATGGGGCCGGAGGACTTGGAGCAGCTCCAGGTGGCCATTGGCGACACCGTCGAAATTGCCGGCAAACGCGCCACGGTTTGCAAAGTGATGCCGGCCTACAAGGAACTTCGGGGCCAATCCCGAGTGCAACTGGACGGCCTCACCCGCGAAAACGCCGGGGCTGCGCTGGACGAGTTCGTTCAGGTGAAGAAAGTGGCCGTCCGCCCGGCCCAGCGCATCGGGTTGACGCCGCTGACGATTGCGCCCGACGCCCGCGACCTGCAATACATCGGCAGTTTGCTGGACGGACTGCCGGTCCAGGCCGGGGACCGGATTCGCGCGGTGTTGTTCGGCAGCCGCTCCGCTGATTTCAAGGTGGAGAACACGACGCCCCGCGGGCCGGTGCTAATTAATCCCACGACCGAACTAGTGGTGGGCAAAGCAGAAGTCAAGGAGCGCGCCACGGTGGCGGTGCCTTACGAAGACATCGGCGGCCTGAAGCCCCAACTGCACCGCATCCGGGAAATGATTGAGCTGCCGCTTCGCTATCCCGAAGTGTTCGAGCGGCTTGGCATCGGCGCGCCCAAGGGCGTGCTGCTGCACGGTCCGCCCGGGTGCGGCAAGACGCTCATCGCACGGGCCATCGCACACGAAACCGAGGCCAATTTCTTTGCCGTGAGCGGGCCGGAAATCATCCACAAATTCTACGGCGAGAGC
>JAPLUA010000118.1:0-16068 GCA_026397855.1 Verrucomicrobiota bacterium
CTGCGGCTCTGATGATCCTCCGCCGTCGCAAGTAAGCTAGTACAGATTTAATTCAGAGAAGCCGCCCGAAAGGGCGGCTTCTTTTTTGTACGGAACAGTCTAGCCTCTCGGCGCGGCCCAAAGCATGGACCAAGAAACCAGTTCTACTTTGCGTTCTCAGTGCCGCTGATTTAAACAGGGAGTATGAACCTGACGAAGCAGGGGTGCCGCGCGCTGTGGATTTGCGCAACTCTGGGCGCGGTGTCCCTGTCAGCCTTCTGGCCGGTGACCGGCTGCGATTTTATCAATTACGACGATCCCGCCTATATCAGCGCGAATCTTCGCGTGATGAACGGCTTTAGCTGGTCGGGCATCGCCTGGGCCTTCCAGCCCGGCTTTGCGGGCAACTGGCATCCGTTGACGTGGTTCTCCCACATGCTGGATGCCCAACTCTTCGGGCTAAACCCGGGATGGCATCACTTCACCAGCCTGCTGCTCCACATCGCGAACACGATCCTGCTTTTCCTCCTGCTCGCGCGCCTGACCGGGAGGAGACAGGGAATGGAGAACTCGGGTGCCGTCTGGCGGAGCGCCACGGTTGCCGCTCTGTTCGCGCTGCATCCGTTGCACGTCGAGTCAGTGGCTTGGATTTCCGAGCGAAAGGATGTGCTGAGCGCGTTCTTCTTCCTCCTCACGCTCTGGGCCTATGCGCGCTATGCTGAGGAAAAAGCCGAAGCCCGAAGACCGAAATCCGATGGAAGCCCGAAGACCGAAATCCGAAACACGGGATCGTCCGCCACCATCACGCATCACGCATCACGCATCACGCAGTTCTCTTCCATCTACGCTCTACGCTCTACGCTCTTCTATCTCCTATCCCTGCTCTTCTTCACCCTCGGTCTGATGAGCAAGCCGATGTTGGTCACTGTTCCATTCATTCTTCTCCTGCTCGATTATTGGCCGCTAGGGCGATGGGGGGCTGGGACTTGGGGACTACGGACTACGGACCACGGACCACAGGTCGAGGGAGGCACTGCGGATCACGGATCACGCATTACGGATCACGCATCACTGATCACGCATCCCTCCCCACCAAGCATTCCCCAATTACAAGTCCCCGACCTGTTTCGAGAAAAGCTTCCCTTTTTCATCCTGAGCGCGCTTTCGTGCGTCATGACGTTTCAGGCGCAGAGTTTAGGAGGCGCGGTCAGGCCGCTGGCTCTGCTCTCCTTGGGGCAGCGGTTCAGTAATGCCATTGTCAGCTATGCCATTTACCTTAAGCAGGCAGTCTGGCCGTCCGGCTTGACGGTATTCTACCCACTGTCGGACCATACGACGGCCGCCACCTTGGGCGCGGGTGCCGTGCTGCTGGCGATTACGACTTGGGCGATTGCCCCCCTGCTGGCGGGGACGCCTCTCCGAGGCACCCGCGCCCTGCCAAACCCGAGCGTTTTGGCTTACCGCCCCTGGCGCCTGGTCGGCTGGTTCTGGTTCCTGGGCATGTTGGTGCCGGTGATCGGACTGGTGCAGGTGGGGATGCAGCAGACGGCCGATCGCTATACCTACCTGCCCTTGATAGGCTTGTTTATACTGGTGGTTTGGGAGGTGGCTGAGAAGTGCCGTGACTGGCAAATCCGAAAGCCGAAATCCGAGAACCGAAGGGAATCCGAAATCCGAAGCCTGACGGAGCCCGCCTCGCTTGAGGCGCAGGTTTTCTTTCCGGAAAAGTCCGGGTCTTGGGTTCCGGCTTATGGTCTCGCCGTGGGGGGCGTTCTGCTTGCATGCGCAGTGATGACCTGGAAACAGGCGGGCTATTGGCATGACAGCGAGCGGTTGTTCCGGCGAGCGCTGGCAGTTACCCCCAACAACTGGCTCGCGCACCACAGCCTCGGCCACGCCCTTCTCGAGCAGGGGAACGAGGATGAGGCCATCTCCGAGTACCAGGCGGCAGTGGCCATTGAGCCCCGGCCGGAGATTCACTTTATCCTGGGGGAGACCCTGAGCAAGCGGCGGCGCTATGATGAAGCCGCGGCAGAGTTTACCGAGCTGCTCAAGGTGAGCCCGGACGACGCGGGTGCTTTGGTCCAGATCGGCATTGCCCGGGCCCTGCAGGGCAGAACCGATGAGGCTGTCCAGTCGCTGGCGGAGGCGCTGCGAATCAATCCCGCAGATCCCGGGGCGCATAATAGCCTGGGCAACATCCTTGCCCAGCAAGGCCGGCATGAGGAGGCTGTGAAGCAGTTCGAGGAAGCGCTGCGGCTAAAACCCGATCATGCCGGTGCCCGCAACAACCTGGCCATCAGTTGCAAGAAGCTGGGTCGGGTGGACGAAGCGATTGTGCACTACCGGGAGGCGCTCCGGCTGGAGCCGGACTCCTTGCAGGCCCTGAACAATCTCGCCTGGACCTTGGCGGCCTGCCCTATGGACCGGCTTCGCAACGGGGCTGAGGCCGTGCAGTTGGCAACGCAGGCCTGCGAGCTGACGAAGTATCAGAACCCGATCCCGCTGGTCACTCTGGCTGCCGCCTATGCGGAGACGGGCCGGTTCAAGGAGGCGATTTCCTTTGCGGAGCAGGCCCAGACGATCGCCGGAGGTGGCAACAGCCCGCTCGCCACGCGGCTGCAGGCCATGCTAGAATTATTCCGTGGAGGTAAGCCTTACCGTGGTGAGTGACGGCCAAGCCCGTGGCGAGAGTTGCTGCAGTTCATGCAGAAAGACACTTCTTCTCATACTATTTATTGGTTATCACTGGTGATTACGATTTCGGACATTAAAGGCGGGATTATGGGCAAACGTGTGGCTGTGTGACAATGGGAATTGCGCCGGCAGCGGAACTGTTGGACAAAGCGCGGGGGCTGCGGGAGAATGGCAGGGCTGGTTGTTTTATGAAGAAACGCGCCTTAGGGTTGGTGCCAACCTGGGTTTGGTGTGTAGCCCTTGTCGCCGGGTGCCTGGCGCCATTTGCTGGGCGCGCATTCTATATTGACGATCCGCTCTTTCTGTGGACGGCTCGGCAAATCCGGGTGGCGCCAGCACACTTCTACGATTTCAATCTGAACTGGTCGGGGCTGGAAATGAAGATGACCGACGTGATGTGTAATCCGCCGGGGATGGGGTTCTTCCTCGCTGCGGCTTCAGCCCTTGTCGGTTGGGGTGAGTTTGCGCTGCACCTGGCCTGTCTGCTTCCGGCGGTTGCCGCAGGGTTGGGGGTGCTGCAGTTAGCTAAGTTTTTTTGTTCCCGCCCGCTGCTCGCGGTTGTCTTGCTGGTCTTCTCACCCGCCTTCCTCGTATGCGGTACCAGTTGCATGTGTGACGTTACGATGCTGGCCTTTTGGGTGTGGTCCCTGGTGTTTTGGGAGCGGGGTCTGGTGAGCCGGTGTTATTCGAACTTCCTCTGGGCGGCTGTAATGGCTGGCTTGTGCGGATTGATGAAATACAGCGGCCTGAGCGTTGTGCCGTTGCTGCTGGTCTGGGCCCTGGTGCGCGAGCGGAGATTGGGAAACTGGGTCTTTTCATTACTGATCCCAGTGGTGATGCTGGGCGTGTATGAGGGGATTGCCTACTGGGCGCATGGCGTGTTTCTGTTCGGAAACGCTGCGGCTTACGCTCATGAGGTGCGGCCGACTTCACTAGGCGACCTGCCGGACCGGTTGGTTACCGGCTTGGTGTTTGCGGGGGCTTGCGCGCTGCCCGCTCTCGCTCTTGCACCGTGCCTCTGGTCCCGGCGTGGGCTGGCTGCCGGGGCAGCATTGCTTCTCGTGGTTCTGGCTGGCCCGCGGGTCTTTGACTGGCTGCAACTCGCGTTTCTGGACCACAGTTTTGGCATGCGGGCGCTTTGGAATAACGCGTGGCTAACCTGGAAGGGAACATGGCTGCTGGAAACCCAACGGGCGCTCTGGCTGGTGGGCGGGCTGAGTGTCGCCACGCTAGCTGTTGCGGACTGGCGAAGGCACCGCGATGCAATGTCAGCCGTGCTGGGTGTATGGGCCCTTGGGGTGCTGGCCTTCGCTAGTCTGTTCAATTGGACGATCAACGGGCGTAGCATCCTGCCCATGCTGCCCGCTGTGGGTATCCTGCTCGCCCGCCGTCTCGAAGGAGTATGCTCCCGACCGCCAGACGCGAACACGGAGATAGCGGGTGGACTTGCTTGTGTGGTTGGTGGGAGCACTTCCGTGGCCCCTGCTGAAGGTGTTGGCCAAACGGGCACTCTACGCTGCCCGCGGTTCGCGGCGTGCCTTAGCTTGGTCGCACTGGGAGCCTTTGCTGTCGCCGTCGCCGATTATCGGCTCGCCAATAGTGCCCGTGAAGCCGCCGGATTATTGGCCGCAAATTACGGCGGCCGACACAGCACGCTCTGGTTTCAGGGGCACTGGGGTTTCCAATACTACCTACAGCAGAAAGGGGCGAAGCCACTGGATCGTTTGGGGTCCGCGCTGTTTCCAGGCGACATCATCGTCATTCCTTCCAGTGAGGCGGATGGGGACGATCTTCCGGTGGAGGCTACCACGCTGGTGCAGGTTTTGTCATTCAAGCCCAATTCCTGGCTGAGCACAATGGATCGGCGTGTCGGTGCAGGATTTCACTCGGACTTCTGGGGGCCGGTGCCGTTCGCGCTGGGATCCATTCAGCCCGAACTTTACTACGTGTTTAAGGTGGTCCGGCCATTCAAGTACGACTCATGGGCTCCCGTAGTGCAGGTGGACGAGACGGGGGCCGTGCCGGATGAATTGGCTAAATTGGAGGCGAGATTGCAGGCCGACCCCGCTGATATGGACTTGGTCTTCCAGGTGGCTCTGCTGCGGATGCGCCAATCCCAACTGCCAGAGGCCATAGCCGCTTTGGGACAGATCTTGAAGGTTCATCCAGATGATTTTCGATCACATGTGCAACTAGGGCAACTCTATGGCGCGGTGGGCGATGCCTGTGCCGCCAGGGACCATTACGCAGCGGCGCTCCACACTATGCCGGATTTCGCCGCTGGGCTCAACAATCTGGCTTGGCTGTTGGCCACATCCCCCAATCCGGACGTACGGAACGGCGGAGAGGCCGTTCGGTTGGCACGACACGCCTGTGCCCTGACTCTGCAGAAAAGCCCCATAGCGCTGGGCACGTTGGCGGCGGCTTATGCCGAAGCCGGACGCTTTAGTGACGCCATTCGCACGGGGGAAAAGGCGAAAGATCTTGCGACCAACCTCAACAAGTCACAGCTTGCAGAGCGAAACCGCCAATTGTTAGAACTCTATCGAGCGGGTAAATCCTATCACGAGCCGCACCCAGGAAGCTCTTGACCGTGCTTGGGGCGAGATGGCGAAAGGTGGCGGCTTTTCTGCAGGAACAAGGCTGCCAGGATGAGGATTCCCATTTCGGCACAACGATGCGTTACGAGCTCTGCGTCGGCGGTGGCCAGGTGCGTGATTGGAGGATCAAGCAGCGGAGGGGGCCTTCCCTGCTTATTCCCCGATAATCTTCACCAGCACGCGCTTGCGTCGGCGGCCGTCGAACTCGCCGTAGAAGATTTGCTCCCATGGGCCGAGATCGAGCTTGCCGTTGGTGATGGCGACCACGACCTCGCGGCCCATGAGTTGGCGTTTCATGTGGGCGTCGGCGTTGTCCTCGCCGGTGCGGTTGTGCTGGTATTGGGAGGTCGGCTCGTGCGGGGCGAGCTTTTCCAGCCATTCGTCGTAGTCGTGCAGCAGGCCATCCTCGGCGTCGTTGATATAGACGCTGGCGGTGATGTGCATGGCGTTGACGAGGCATAAGCCTTCGCGGATGCCGCTTTTCCGCACGAGGGCCTCGACCGTGTGGGTAATATTCAGGTAATCGCGCCGGTGCGGCGTTTCAAACCACAGATGCTCGGTAAGAGATTTCATGGCGGCCACAGCATGCCAGATTTGTTGTTGTTGGCTATCCTTCCTTGGACTCGGCAGTCCGCCGCGCCAGACTTTGAATCCATCGGCCATAGGCGTAAATCATGAAGGCGGAAGCCACGCCGATGACGGCAAAGACATACCAGGTGAGGCCGACATGGTGGGACTGGTACAGGATCCGGGTCAGGTGTGCCGGGGTGTCGCCGGTGACCTCGGTCAACTTCTTGAAGGCTTCGCCGATAGGCAGCGCCTGCGCGGAGACCTGGGCCGGAGACCAGCCGCGCTCGACCAGCATCTGCCGCGCGAATTCGTCCTTGGCGGAAAAGATATGGTAAAGCTGAGGCCCCAGTTTGCCCTCGATTGTCCACCCGATCAGGATCGGCGCCTGCGAGAAGCCGATCCACATGGCCTTCTTGTCGGCGGGCGCGATGTTGCCGAGGAACTCGCTGAACTTCGGGCTGGCGAGCATCTCGCCGATGCTGAAGATAATCATGGCAAGGACGGCGAACCCGATCAGGTTGGTCGCGCCGAACAGGCCGAGCGCAATCACGACCAGCACGGTGCCGATTAACATGCTGGTGGTGGCGCGCAGCTTCGCGCCGAGCGCGGCAAACAGGAAGCAGGTGATCATGATCATGCCGGCGTTGATGTTGACGATGCCTTCCGGCTGGATGGTTTGGCCGTTTTCGTCCATGCCCAGGAGAAACTTCCACACCCGGCTCTGCGTGCCGTCCGCGCCGAAGAGGGCTTGCACCATCGGGGCCGTGTCCACCCAGTCCTCGATGTATTTCGGGAGCACGTCCCAGAGCATGGGGAACATGAGCCACCAGACGGAGAAGATGAGCAGGTAGAGCGCGAGGTGGGGTTTCTTCAACTCCGCCAGGGTGTCCAGCACGAGGCTGCCCTGCTTCTCGGCCCCCTCGCGGAGGCGCTGCTGGCGTGCGAGGCGTTCTTCCTTTCCCGGCTCGCGATAGGTCAGCAGCAGCAGGAAGTTGCAGCAGATCACGGCGGCGTTGATGTAGAAGACATACTTCCATGACAGGAGGCGCATCTGGAGCGCGATGAGCGGCCCAATCCACCCGCCGATGTTGACCGTCTGGTAAAAAATGCCCCAGGCCATCGAGCTGTTCCGTCGGTTGGTAGCCTTGATCAACGTTCCCTGCACCCCCGGTTTGAAGAGTGCCGTGCCGGTCGCCAGCAGCATGGCGCCGGCGAAGAATCCCCAGTAGCTTGGAAACCATGCCATGACCAGGTAACCCAGAGCCTTCACTATCGTCGAGGCGAAGATCGTCTGCTTGTAGCCGTAGCGGTCCGACAGGCCGCCGGTGAAGATCGGGATGACCGATTGGACGAGATTCCAGAACAGCAGCAGGGTGCCAAACGTGGCCATTGTTACCCCCAGCCCGCCTTCCGACCCCGGCCGCGTCGCGTAAAGCGTGGCCACGGCCCGCACGCCGTAGTAGGCGAGCCGCTCGACCATTTCCATCCCGCCCACCACCCAGAAAACGTAGCTGAGGCTGCCGATGGCAGCCCAAAGCCCGAGCTGTTTTACATCGGTAAGCGTGGTTTCGTCCGGCTGAGGGGCCTGTGGAGGGTTTTTCTTGTGGCTCATGTTCGTTGCTTGGGCTTGGTTTACTTCAATGCGGTGGCAGCGCCAGGGCGTGCCCCCGGCCCGCGGACGACCTGTCCGGGTTTGGCGCCAGTGTGCTCGCCCCCGCTCAATACCTGCACGCCGTTGACAAACACGTCTCGCACGCCGGTGGCATATTGCTGGGGCTGCTCGAACGTGGCTTTATCTTGAACTGTGGTGGGATCGAACACGACGATGTCGGCGAAGTGCCCCGGCTTGAGGGTTCCGCGGCGGTCGAGCTTGAGGTTGGCGGCGGGCAGCCCGCTCAGGCGGTGGATAGCGGCTGTGAGCGGGACGAGCCGCTCATCGCGCACGTATTTGCCCAACAGCCGGGCCACGTTGCCGTAGGCGCGCGGGTGCGGGTTTGATTTGAGGAAGACCCCTTCCGGCGCGAACGATCCTTCATCTGATCCGAAGCTGACCCAGGGGAGCTGGACCTGCCGCCGCACGTTGTCCTCGGACATGATAAAGTAGATGGCATCCACGCGGCCCTTGTCTTCCGCAACCAGGTCCATGGCGGCCTCCTCCGGCGAGGTGCCCCGCATTCTGGCGACTTCCGCCAGGGTCTTGCCGGTAAGCGGCTTGAGCGCCTCGGTCTTGAAACCCGCCATTACGATCTTGTCGGCAGAGCCCGCTGCGACGAAGAAGTTCTCCCAGTCGTCGGCCGGCGCTGCCATCTCGCGTTTTACGCGCTGGCGGACGGCGGGGTCTTTGAGCCGCTGCACCCATTCTTCCAGGCCGCCTTCCTGGACCCAGGGCGGCATCGCGGCGTCGAGCCCGGTGCCGGCGGCGGTGTAGTTATACATGTCGGCGGTGATGGCCAGCCCCTCGGCCCGGGCCGCCTCGACCTTCCGGATCAGCGCCTCAAGCTTGTGCCAGTTGGGCTGGCCTGCGACCTTCAGATGATAGATCTCCGACCGGATGCGGGCCTCCCGCGCGATGCGGATCAACTCGTCCGCGCCTTCCAGGAGCCGGCTGCTTTCGCTGCGGAGGTGGGAGATGTAGAGTCCGTCGTATTCGGCCGCCACCTGGCAGAGGGCGATGAGTTCGTCGGTCTTCGCATAACAGGCCGGCGCGTAGATCAGGGACGACGAGATGCCCGCCGCGCCCTCGGCCATGGCCTGGCGCACCAGTTGTTTCATGCGCTCCAATTCCTCGGGCGTTGGCGGCCGGTCGGTGTAGCCGATCTCGTGGATTCGCGCCGTGGTGGCGCCGACGAATGAAGCGACGTTGCAGGAAACACCCCGCTTTACGAGATGGTCCAGGTATTCGGCGAGGGTGGTCCATTCGATGTCATACTTGATGTCGCCCTGGCGCTCCCGAAGCTGCCGCTTCATCGTGGGGTTGAGGGGCCCCATGGATGAGCCTTCTCCCAGGACCTCCAGCGTCACGCCCTGCCGAATATCGCTTTGGGAGCGGCCATCCTCGATGAGCGAGCGGTTGGCCCAGCTCAGCATGTTGATGAATCCCGGGGCGACGGCCAGGCCGCCAGCGTCCAGCTCGGTCCGGCCGTGCGCGTTCGCCAAGGGACCGATGGCTGCGATCGCCTGACCGTTCACTGCGAGGTCGCCGGCCAGGGGTGGGCCGCCGGTGCCGTCGTAAATCGTGCCGTTCCGGATAATGAGGTCGTATTGGATGGGCATAGCTGTTGGCGGTTACCTGGGCTGCGGACGGTTCTTGTATTTCTCGTAGAGGCGGGTGTGGCGGCTTTCGAGGCTAACCTCGCTGCCCGCGATCCACATGCGCTTGACGTGGCTGCGGATGTCGAGGATGTCGCCGTCGGCCGCAAAGAGCGTTGCCTCCTTGCCGGGTTCGAGCGAGCCGAGGCGGTCGGCAACGCCGGCAATCTGTGCCGGGTAGAGCGTCAGGCCCTTGATGGCTTCGGTCTCGGGCAGGCCAAAGGCAACGGCCTGGGCCGCTGAGTAGGGCAGGTTGCGGATCATCGCGGCATCGAAGCTGTCTGAGCCGATGCTGAAGGCAACCTGGACCCCCGCGTGATGCAGGCTGGCGGGTGCCCGGAACTGAACGTCATAGGAGTCGGTGTCGCGCGCGGGGAGAGTGAACATGTGCCCATAAACGACGGGGATCTTCTTCGCGGCCAGCAGGTCGGCGGCCATCCAGGCGTCGCGGGCGCCGGCGAAGATATTCCTGCACCCGTTCGTGCCGGCCCAGGCGATGGCGGCGCGGATCTGGCGTATCTCATCGGCGTGAATCACGACCGGCAGTTCCCTGCGCACATAAGGCAGCATGGCTTCCCAGGCGGGGATGATTTCGAGCGCGGGGACATCCCCTTTGCCTGCGGCGTCCTTCGCCTTGGCGTATGCCTTTGCTTCCTCGAAGAAATCCTCGATCGCGCGCAGCCGGGCACGGCGTTCTTTGGCCTGGTCATCCAGTGACTTCCACTTTGCCTTGTCCCGCGCCTTGTCCCTGGGCGCGGTGTCGAGATCCATGGCCGGCCAGAACAGGTGCAGCGCCAGGGGCTTGCGCAGGGTCATCTGCTCGGTGGTCCAGCCCGCGGTCGCTACCAGCGCGGACTGGCCCGGGATGATGTGGCCCTGCGGCACAGGCTCGAAGGAGGTGATACCATTGGCGCGCGCGACCGGGATCAGCTCCGAATCGGGGTTCACTGCAATCCAGGATTCCACGTCCGGGATGAAGTCTTCCCCAGATTCGGTATTATCCTGCGTGGCACGAACTCCGCTGATCTCCGTGAGCCCCAGGACGGTGTTCAGCGCAATGAGGCCCGGGTAGAGGTGCTGGCCCGTGAGGTCAACCGGCTTGGCGTCCCCTGCGGCAAGCGCCTTGCCGATGGCCGCGATCTTCCCGTCCTTGATCAGGACTTGGCCGGGGGAAAGCGTCTCGCCCGACACGGTGTGAACGGTGGCGCCGGTCAGGAGCAGGGCTTCCGCCGCGTCTGCAGGGGAGTTCGGGCCGGCGAGGATGGCTGACAGCACCCACAAGCAAAGAGCCAACGCCTGGGGCGTCCGGGTCCGGCTTGCGGAGACGTCTCCCCGGCCGGAGGGGAACGCGGGGCGAGAGGATATTATAGATGAGGGTTTCATGCCTTTGTAACCTTGCAACTCATTCAACTTGTCGCCTTATCCGCCAGTCGGCGTCTCGTTCCCACCAGGGATTCGGCCACGAGCAACACGAGCACTGCGGCGACGGGCAGGTGGAATCGGTCCACCCCGAGCTTGCGGGCGGGGCCGGAGCCTTCGGCGACATCGAGCGACTCCAGGGCGAGGCGGGTCTTGGAGAGGCCCTCTCCCAGCGGTCCGAGCGGGTAGTAGGCGCCGCGGGTGGCCTGCGCGATGCCCCGCAACGTGGTTTCATCCAGCCGGCTGCGCACGATTTCGCCCTTGCTGTCGCGCAGCCATTCCAGCTTGCCCTGCTCGTTCAGAACCTGGATCTCGGTGCCGGACGGCGTGCCGACGCCGAGCGTGAACACCACCACGCCCTGTTTGGCCAGCGCCTCCGCCGTCTTGATGCCGCTCTTTTCGAGGTCCTCGCCGTCGGTCAACACCACCAGCAGTTTCTGGCGATCACCTTTTTCCATCGCCCGGAAGCCCTCATCGAGCGCGCGCCCGATGTCGGTGCCGGGGACGGGAATGGTTTTCTCATCAATCGCCGCCAGCGCATCCTGGAAGGCGCCGTAGTCAAAGGTGAGCGGACATTGGAGAAAGGCCTGGCCGGCAAAAGCGACTAACCCGACGCGCCCACGGCCGTGGCGCTGCACGGAATCAATAATGGCCAGCTTGGCCCGTTGCAGCCGGCTGGGCGTGATATCCGTGGCCAGCATGCTGCGCGAGCAGTCGAGCACAAACACGATGTCCTGTCCGAGCGAGTATCCCTTCTCCGCCTGCTCGCCCCACTGCGGCCGCGCGAGTGCCACCCCGATTCCGGCCACGGCCAGCACTAGCATGGCATTCTTGATGGCCCGCCGGGTGGGGCTGTGCGAGCGCGTCAGTTCGCCTATGAACTCCGGCGCCGCGAGCTGTGCCAGTTGCTTGCGTCGTGCCCAGGCCGAATACCGATGCAAAGCCATCAGCACCAGCGGCCCCAGGACCGCCAGCCAAAGCCAGCGCGGCTCGGCAAAGTGAGGATGGATGAAGGTCATGGGGCGAGGGGGACAGGGGTTACATGGGTTGCATGAGTTGCATGGTTGCAAAAGGCTGCTATGGGGGTCGGCATGTAACTTATGGAACCATTCAACCTAAAAACGGCAGTTGAAACGCTGAAACCACAGATAGACACAGATGAACACTGATGCAGACCCCGGCGAAGGCGTTCACCTTGCGGGTGAGGCGGGGTTGCTCGGCAATAGGCTGCAAATCTGTGTTCATCTCTGTTCATCTGTGGTTGAACTGCCGTTTTGAGGTTCAACTTTGTAACTCTTCCGACTTCGGTCACGGCACCCTCCTCAGGCGTGTGTTGGAAAGCAGTAATTCCAGTGCCAGCAAACCGAAGGCTGCCAGGAGCGGCCATTGGAACAGGGGGCGATAGGTCGTGAAACGGCGCAGCTGCCAGGAGCGGCCATTGGAACAGGGGGCGATAGGTCGTGAAACGGCGCAGCTTGATCTCCGTCTTCTCCAGCCGGTCAATTTCATTATAGATGCGCTGCAGCTCCCGGCGGTTCTTGGCGCGGTAGGACTTCCCGTGAGAGAGCGCCGACATTTTGCCCAGCACCGTGTAGTTCGCCGGCTGCAGCACGATCCCCGGAATGAGATCGCCGGCAGGGGTGAGCTGCAGCTTGCCGGTTGACGGATCAAAAAGCGGCAGCGTGCAGGGCTGCTCGACGCCGATGCCGATGGTATAAACCTTTACCCCCAGCGCCGCGGCTAGTTGCGCGGCCGGCACGGGGTCTATCTCCCCCTTGTTGTTGTCCCCGTCGGTCAGGAGGATGATGCTGCGGCTTTTGCTGTCCTTGAGCCCCTTGAGCCGCTTGGCCCCCGCGGCGGTGGCGTCGCCGATGGCGGTGCCGAGGTCGCGAATCATCCCCACGTGGAGGCGATGCAGATTCTGGATCAGCCAGTCATGGTTCAGCGTGAGCGGGCTGGCGAGGTAAGGCAGCGCCGAGAAGACAATCAACCCCAGCCGGTCGTTGGGCCGCTTGCGCACGAAGTCCTCCAGCACCTGGGAGGCGATGTCAAACCGCGACACGCGCTCGCTCGGCGCCCCCATGTCGAGGGCCATCATGGACCACGAGAGGTCGAACACCAGCATGATGTCCACCCCGCTGGCCTGCGTCTCGGTGTGGTCATTGGCAAAGCGCGGCCCGGCCAGGGCGAGGATGCACAGGGCGACCGTCAGGAGCCGGAGAAACACCAGCAAGCGCCCCGCCGCCGCCCGGGCCGATGCCCCGGCCGCGCGGGCGATGTCGGCGCTCGGAAACCGCAGCGCCGCGAGCTTGCCGACGCGTCCGCGCAGAAACGCATAGACCGGCAGCAGCGCCAGCAAAGCCAGCAACCACGGATACTGAAACTGCAGGTTCCCGTTCATGGCTTCAGGCTTTGGACGCTCCCCGATAGGCGCGCTGGGCCGGTTGGGCCATCCGGGCCTCATCCTCCTGGTGTAATTCAGCGCGGCGTACCTCTGCCTGTTCACTGAACTTCCCCGCCTGCGCGACCGCCCCACGGGCTGCGGTGGGAGCCGCGGGGGCAAACTTGCGCTCGTCGCACTTCCGCAGGAAGTCGCCCAGTGCCGGCGAGAGATCAGGGCCTAGCCGCCCCTGATCCGCTATCGCCCGGCAGAAGTCCGCCGTGGTCATCTCGCCCGGTGGCAGCCCGAAAGCCGTGCTCACGTAGCGTCGCAAGATCTGGGAGACCCGGCTCAGCAACTGACCATCTTCGGCCTGCAGGCGCAGCGGCTCCAGCGCCTGCCGGGCCTCCGCCTCCGGCGGCACTACCACGGCCGGTGCGGGTCGCCGCAGCCACCAGACGACCCCCCCGATTACCCCCAGCAACAGCGCGCCAGCGATGATGACCCACACCCCGTATTGCTCCCAAAAAGCCGGGGCGATCTCGCCTTGTGGCGGACGGAGCGGCGGGATGGCGTCGGCAGGTTGGTTGGTAGCCGCCGCGAAGGCTGCTTGGGCGATGAGCGGGACGAAGGCCCAAATCCGAAGGCCGAAATCCGAAATCCGAAGGAAATTCGAAGGCCGAAATCCGAATAGGGGAGCAGCGCGGCGTGTAGTTGTGCTGCCCGCTTCGGATTTCGGCCTTCGGATTTCGGCCTTCCTTCGGCCTTCGGATTTCGGATTTCGGCCTTTCATCCCCGTCTCCTCCCCCGCCGCGTTTCGAAGAACGCCTGGAGCACCTGGGCGAATGAGCCCGCCGTGCTGAAGCTCAGCGTATCCACCCCCGCTCGTCGCAACGCGCGGTCCAGCTCCGCAAGGCGCTCCGCGTTGGTGCGGGCGAACTTGTCCCGCACCGCCGCACGGCTCGAATCCACTTCAAGCAGCTCGCCGGTCTCCGCGTCCTCGATGGTCAGCAAACCGGCCGCCGGCAACTCGCTCTCGCGCGGGTCATGCAGATGCACGCACACCACATCATGGTGCGCGTTGGTCAAACCGATCTCCTGGATCACATCCCGATCCGCAGGGCTGTGGACCGTGGACTGCAGCCCGTGGCCGGTGGACTGTGGACTGCTGCCCGTGGCCTGCCCAAAACTGTGCAGAAAATCGGTGATCAGGAAGAGGATCGAGCGCCGGTTCAACACGTGGTTCACAAATGCCAGCGCGGCGGGAATGTTTGTGCCGCGGTGCTTGGGCTCGAAGTTCAGCATCTCCCGGATCAGCCGCAGGATGTGCCGGCGCCCCTTGCGCGGCGGCAGGTAGAGCTCAACCTGGTCGCTGAAGAGCAGCAGGGCGACCTTGTCGCTGCTGCGCGACGCTGACATCGCCAGCGTGCCCGCAATCTCCGCCGCAAACTCCCGCTTCGTGCGACGCAGCGATCCGAACGCCGACGACGCTGAGACATCCACCGCCAGCACCATCGCTAGCTCGCGTTCCTCCCGGTAGCGCTTCACGAAGGGCCGCCCCATGCGATACGTCACATTCCAGTCAATATCGCGCACCTCATCCCCCGGCATGTACTCGCGCAGCTCCTCGAAATCCATGCCCCGGCCCTTGAAGTGGCTGAGATAGGCACCCACCATGGTGTCATTCACCAGGCGGTTCGTGCGCACCTCGATCCGGCGGACGGATTCGATCAGCTCGGTGATGGTCATGCGATTTGCGATATGCGAGCGGCTAGCTGAATCAGGCGATCCCCGTCAATCGTCAATCGTAGATCCCAGATGCTTCAAGGGACTGGCACGGCGTTGAAGACCTTCTTGATGATGGCATCGGTTGTCACCGCCTGCGCTTCCGCCTCGTAGGTGAGGATGATGCGGTGCCGCAGGACATCGGGGCCGATGCTCTTGACGTCTTCCGGCGTCACGTAAGTGCGGCCCTGCAACAGCGCCCAGGCTTTGGCGGCGAGCGTCAGGTAGATTGTCGCGCGCGGGGAGGCGCCGAACTGGATGAAATGCTTCAGGTCCAGCTTGTATTGCTCCGGTTTGCGCGTGGCGAAGACCAGGTGGACGATGTAGTCGCGCACCTTCTCATCCACGTGAATCTGGTCCACCAGCTTGCGCGTGTGCAGGATTTCCTCCAGCGGGATGACCGGCTGCACCGCCGTCACCGGCGCCGTGAAGGCCATTCGGTCGAGGATCTTGCGCTCCTCCTCGAAGGACGGATAGTCCAGCAGCACTTTGAACATGAAGCGGTCCACCTGCGCCTCCGGCAGCGGGTAGGTGCCCTCCTGGTCAATCGGGTTCTCGGTCGCCAGCACCAGGAAAGGCGAGGGTAGCGGCATCGTTTCCCCGCCGAGCGTCACCTGCCGCTCCTGCATGGTTTCGAGCAGGGCCGATTGCACCTTGGCCGGCGCGCGGTTGATTTCGTCGGCCAGGACAAAGTTGGCGAACACCGGCCCTTTGGTCGCGCGGTATTTTCCATCCTGCGGGTTGTAGATCAGGGTGCCGACGATATCGGCTGGGAGCAGGTCCGGCGTGAACTGGATGCGATGAAATGAGGCTTGGATCGCCGCCGCCAGGGTGCGCACGGACATCGTCTTGGCCAGGCCCGGCACTCCTTCGAGCAGGACATGGCCATTGGCGAGCAACCCCACCAGCAACCGGTCCACCAGTTGCGCCTTGAACATGCGCTGACTCAAGTTATCTGCGGCAAAAAGGGGCGGATCAACACCTTGAGCGCCTGAGCCAAAGACACGGATTTCACTGATTTCCACGGATTGGGCAATTAGCGCTACGGGGGTGAATTTCGGCTCTTCGGCATGGCTTCGGTGCGTTGCTAGAAGGTGTCAATATCGGCATGCAATCAAACTCTGAGTTGATTATCCTTGAAATAACGGAGTTGCTATCCTATATTACGCGCATGATCAAGACCTTCATTGATCGCCCACGGGTGCTGGACCAGCTGCAACGGGCTCTGAAGCGGTCACCTGTGGTGGCTCTTCTGGGTCCGCGCCAATGCGGCAAGACTACCCTGGCTCACCAATTGGCGGGGGCAGAAAGCCAGTTCTTTGACTTGGA
>JAPLUA010000118.1:16109-16885 GCA_026397855.1 Verrucomicrobiota bacterium
CGGCACGATTCCTCCTGCTGGGCAGCGCCTCGCCCGATTTGATTCGTGGCGCTGCCGAGTCGCTGGCCGGGCGGGTAGCCTTCGTGCAGCTTGGGGGGTTTGATGTAACCGAAACCGGGTTAGAGAGCGCGACCAGGCTCTGGGAACGGGGCGGCTTTCCGCGCTCGTTCCTGGCGGAGGATGCCACCACGAGCTACGCGTGGCGCCAGGATTTCATCGAAACCTTCCTCAGTCGTGATGCGGCGCGCTTTGGCATTACCCTGCCGCCGGAGGGGTTGAGAAGGTTCTGGACGATGCTCGCGCATTTGCACGGCGGTCCGCTCAACGCCGCGGAATTGGGTCGTGCGGTATCGCTCGACCAGAAGACCGCGAACCGCTACGTGGACATCCTTGCCGGCGCGTTCCTGGTGCGCCGCCTCCCTCCGTGGTTTGAGAACACCGGCAAGCGACTGGTGAAAGCCCCCAAAATTTACCTTCGCGACAGTGGTGTGCTACACGCGCTGCTGGGATTGCGCACGCTGGCGGAGGTTCGCTCCCATCCACGGCTGGGCGCTTCCTGGGAGGGCTTTGGCCTTGAGCATGCGATCGGGCTGTTGAACGCGGAGCGCGACTCCTATTTTTGGGGAACCCACGGTGGTGCCGAGTTGGACCTGCTCATCACCCGCGGCGGCGCCAAATATGGTTTTGAATTCAAACTCACCGACGCCCCCGCCACCACCAAGTCCATGCGCGTGGCGATGGCGGATTTGAACCTGAAACGATTATTCGTGGTTTAT
>JAPLUA010000261.1 GCA_026397855.1 Verrucomicrobiota bacterium
GGGGTGCAACTCACGGTTTCCGACGACGTGCAAGAATGCGAAGAGAGCGCGGACATTCTTGCCCGCCTCGGCCGGGTTGGCAAGCCCCGGGCGGACAAGAATATCCGCGCCCCGATAACATGAGTTGCGCCCGTCCGGCAGAATCTCGGCTTGCCGCTGTTGAATGTTTGCTGGTAAAAGATGGCGTGTAACGACATGAAGCCCACCTCCACTGCCTCAGCCGAAGCGAAGCCGTCCGAAGACAACCCCACGTCCCGCAGCGCCTGGTGGTGGGTGCCGAGCCTCTACTTCTCGGAAGGCATCCCCTACGTCATCGTCATGACCATGTCCGTGGTCATGTATAAGCGGCTGGGCATCTCCAACACCGACATTGCGCTTTACACGAGCTGGCTCTACCTGCCGTGGGTGGTCAAGCCGCTTTGGAGCCCGTTCGTGGACATCACCCGGACCAAGCGCTTTTGGGTGGTCACCATGCAGTTCCTGGTCTCGCTCGCGCTGGCGATGGTCGCCTTTTCGGTGCGCGGTCCGGCCTTCTTCAAATGGTCCCTGTTCCTGTTCTGGATCATGGCCTTGGGCTCGGCGACGCACGACATTGCGGCAGATGGATTCTACATGCTCGGCCTGTCCAAACACGAGCAGGCCTGGTGGGTGGGGCTGCGCAGCACCTTTTACCGCACGGCGATGATCGTCGGCAGCGGGTTGCTGGTCGTGCTCGCGGGGGTATTGGAGAGCCGGAACGGGTTGCCGCCGGTCGAAATCCCGGTGCAGGCGAGCGCCCAGGCCCCGGTTGTCGCCGCCTGGGATCCCGCCGCCGTGAAGCTTCCGGCCCAGGCAGGTGAACTGCGCGTGGTCGTCCAACCCAGCCCGCTCGATATCTCGTTGACCGAGCGCAGCGCCGAGGAGGCCAAGGCCGTTATCAGCCAGGCCAAGGCGTGGAACCGGCAGCACGGGTTCATCGCCGAGGATAGCCCCGCGCCTGTCAAGGCCGAGGCCGGCGCGCCCTCCTGGTGGGCCTCGAACGTCTCCGGCCCCTTCGGCAACTTTCTTACCAACCATTTCCCGAAGCCTCCCAAGACGGTTTCCACTTCCGTGCCTGCTGCCGGCAACGTCGGCGTGATCTATCTCTCGTTGTCCAGAGCGCCGGCCGCCGGCCAGGAAGTCGTCGTCAACTTCGGCCGCAAGCCCCGCGGCCTGGAATACATCGGGCTGGGCAAGAGCGACAAGGGCTTTCTCCTGAAGGAAGGCGAGCGCTTCGCCTTCACGTCCGCCAACTGGGACCAGCCCGCCATGGCCGTGATCCAGCTTGATCCCAAGCTCAAGGCGGATACGGCGGTAACCTATCTCACCAGCTCGGGTAACATCCCTGTTGCCTGGTCCATCACCTTGTTCTTTGTCGCCGGGCTGTTTCTGGCCTTCACCTTCTGGCATAGCGTGATGCTGCCGCGCCCCGCCGCTGACGGGCCGGTCGTCACCCATCACAGCCTGATCGGCGAATTCTTTGCCACCCTCGGCTCCTTCTTCCAGAAACCGGGCGTCCTGCTCGCGATGGCCTTCATCCTTCTCTACCGCTTTGACGAGGCCCAGCTCAGCAAAGTCATCTCACCCTTCCTGCTGGACAGCCGGGACGCCGGCGGCCTGGGCCTTACCACCAGCCAGGTCGGCGTGGTCTATGGCACCTTCGGCATCCTGGCGCTCACCTGTGGCGGGCTGTTGGGAGGCTTCATGGCGGCCAAATACGGCCTCAAGAAGATGCTCCCCATCATGGTCGGCTCGATGTATCTGCCCAAGCTCGCCTTCGTGTTTCTCTCCTGGACCCAGCCCGCCAATTTCCTCATCACCTGCGGCGCCGTTGCTCTCGAGCAGTTTGGTTATGGCTTCGGCTTCACTGCTTTCATGCTCTACATGCTCTTTTTCGCCGACGGCCCGCACAAGACAGCCCACTTCGCCATCTGCACCGGTTTCATGGCGCTGGGGATGATGGTTCCCGGCATGTGGAGCGGTTGGGTGGCGGACCTTGTCGGCTACAAACACTTCTTTGTCTGGGTGATCTGCTCGGCCGTGCCGGGCTTCATCCTGGCCATGTTGTTGAACCGGAAGATTGACCCGGAGTTCGGCAAGAAGACGAAGCATTGAGGGAGGAGGGGAGAAGGAAGAGCGTAGAGTGCAGAGGGGGGACCGTTCCGATGCTGGTGCCTGAGCTCGCGGGGGTGTATCCGCGGGGAAGGGCCGCTTCTGCGGCGCGAAGATTGCCGGAGTGTGGGCGGGGTAATCCGACGGGGATGACAGCGCTGTCATCCGCGGTTCATCCGGCTGTCACCCGCGCGTGGTGAGCTTCGTTCCGACGAGTGGTTTCGGGCTGCGAGCGTGGCATCGCGGGTTCTTGCTTTGCGGGGCCGAAACCAGTTCACTGAACACCTGTTGAGATACTTTTTGGTCATCATCGTTGTGGGCCTGCTGGCCGGGTGCGCGCGGTTTCATCCGCAGCCCATTCTGCCTGCCCAGACCGCTGCCGACCTGGAGAACCGCTCACTGGATAGTCCTGCCCTCAAGCTGTTCCTTGAAGGGGCCCTCCATCACGAGTTGACGAATTGGCCTGCTGTCTCGTGGGACCTGGAGATGCTCACGCTGGCGGCGTTTTACTATCACCCGAGCCTCGAAGTGGCGCGCGCCCAGTGGGCGGTGGCGCGGGGCGGGGAAACGACTGCCGGCCAGCGGCCGAATCCGACGCTGAACGTGACCCCCGGCTACAATTCCACCACCTTCCTTCCGTCCCCGTGGCTGCCGCTGGGATTCTTCGATATTCCAATCGAAATGGCCGGCAAGCGCGGGCATCGCCGGGCGCAAGCGGCGCAGATGTCGGCTGCGGCACGGCTGAACGTGGTCACGGTGGCCTGGCAGGTGCGGAGCACCTTGCGCGCAAGCCTGCTGGATCTCGCGACCGCCGGGCAACGGGAAGCGCTCTTGCAGACCCAGATCGCCCTGCAACAGCAAGTCGTGCAACGGCTCGATCAGCAAGCGCAGGCCGGGGCGATTGCCAGCTCGGAAGCCGCCACATTCCGTATTGCGCTGGCGCGGGCGCGGCTGGACCTGGCCGATGCGCAGCGCCTCCGCGTCGAAGCTCGCGCGCGGGTGGCGGAGGCCCTGGGCATTCCGCTGCGGGCCGTGGCGGGGCTCAAGGTGCCGGTCTATCCAGACTTATCCCCTAAGTTGGCTGCCGAGTTGACCTCGTCTGAGGTCCGGCGAGCCGCGTTGCAGAGCCGCCCGGACATCCTGGCCGCGCTGGCGGAATACGCCGCCTCCCAGGCTGCCTTGCAGCTCGAGATTGCGAAACAGTATCCGGATGTTCACCTGCAACCGGGCTACCAGTTCGACCAGGGGGACAGCAAATGGTCGCTCGGCCTGACCGTCGAGCTGCCGGTGTTGCATCAGAACCAGGGCCCCATCGCAGAGGCCAAAGCGCGCCGCCAGGAAGCCGCGGCGCGGTTCAACGCGCTGCAGGCCAGGGTGATGGCGGAGATTGATCGCGCGGTGGCGGTGTTGCAGGTGAGCGAAACGAACTCGGCGGCGCTGCGCTCCCTGGCGTCGGAGTTGGCCAAGCGCAGCGAGTCGGTGGCGGCGCAAGTCCGCGCCGGGGCGACCGACCAACTGGACCTGCTCAATGCCCGGTTGGAATCCGCCGTGGCCGAGCTGCTGCGGCTCGACGGCCAGACCAAGCTGCAGCAAGCCGTCGGTGCCCTCGAAGATGCGGTGCAGCGGCCCCTTAACCTGCCTGACGCTATCTTTCAGTCCGCCCGGCGCGAGACCCCTTGAGGATTACGATGAGCCTATTTCACAACCTCGTAGCCGCCGACGTGAGTCGGCGCAAATCCTGGAGAATGGCGCGGACTGACGTCCGCGGCTACGGAGGATTGCGGGACCCTCTTCTATGAAAGCATGTTTCCATTTTGTGTTGCCCGTCCTGGTGGTGGCGGCGTTCGTGGCCGGCTGTTCGCCGGCGGGCAAGCTGCCCGCGGCCGCGCCGCCGCCCGCCCAACCCGCCGAGCCTGAGTCGCGCGTCAAGCACGGCACAAACGGCGAGGTAGTGATCACCCTGAATGCGGCAACGCAGAAGATCATGGGCCTGCAGACGACGGCCCTGGTCCCCGCGCAGCTAAAGCCCGAGGTCAAGGCGTATGGCCGGGTGCTGGACGCCTCGCCGCTGGTGCCGCTGGTCGCCGAGCTGAAGATCGCCCAGGCTGCCAGCGAAGCTTCGCAGGCGGAGTTGAAACGCCTGAAGACGCTGAGCGGGCAGAACAACGCCTCGGATCGCGCCTTGCAGGCTGCCGAAGCCGCGGCCACTCGCGACCGGGTGCAGGTGGAATCGGCGCGGCTGCGCCTGCTTTCGGCCTGGGGCAGCGCGATTGCCGGTCAGAAGGACCTGCCCGCCTTCGCGCAATCCTTGGGTTCCCTGGAGAGTGTGCTGGTGGAAGTGGATTTGCCCGCCGGGGAAGCTGTTGGCGAGACGCCGACGGGCGCGCGGCTCGTTACGTTGACGGATGACCGCAAGCCGGTCGAGGCGCAGTTGCTCGGCCCGGCCACCGTGGTGGACCCCCAGATGCAGGGCCGGGGCTACCTGTTCCTGGTGACGCCGAACCCGTCGCACCTCGCGCCGGGCGCCGCGGTGATGGGCTTTCTGAGCCTGCCCGGCGAGGCGCAGTCCGGCGTCGCCTTGCCGCGCGAGACCGTCGTCCGGTTTAACGGCACGACCTGGGTCTATGTCCAGACCGGCGACGACACCTTTCAGCGCACGGAGGCCAAGCTGGACCGCCCGCTCGACAAGGGTTGGTTTGTCCGGGAAGGCTTAAAACCGCAGGCCAGGGTGGTGAGCGTCGGCGCGCAGCAGTTGCTCTCCGAGGAGCTTAAGGGGCAAATCGAGTGAACTAAGATGCTCCAAGCCCTCGTCAGATTCTCACTCAGGTACCGCGGCGTGGTGGTGGCGCTCGCGTGCGTGGTGCTGGGCTACGGCCTTTACGTCGCCAACAACGCGAAGCTGGACGTCTTCCCGAACTTCGTCCAGCCCCAGGTGGCAATCCAGACCGAGTGCCCGGGCCTGTCGCCGGAGCAGGTCGAACTGCTGGTCACGCTGCCGATCGAAAGCATGGTCAACGGCCTGGGGGACATGGAATCCCTCCGCTCTGAGACCATCGAGGGCCTGTCGGTGATCACCGCCGTCTTCAAGGAGGGCAGCGACGTGTTCCGCGCGCGCCAGATGCTGGCTGAAACGCTGGCCGAGACGGCCGGCAAGCTCCCTGCCAGCGCCAGGACGCCGCGCATGACGCCGCTGACCTCCTCCACCATGGACCTGCTCAAGATCGGCTTGGTGTCGGACAAGCTGACCCCGATGGAATTGCGCACCTTTGCCGATTGGACGCTCAAGCCGCGGCTGCTCTCGGTGCCGGGCGTGGCCAAGTGCAGCAGCTTCGGCGGCGAGGTGCGGCAACTGCAAATCCAGGTCCTGCCCGAGCGGCTGGTGGCCTATAACCTGGCGCTATCGGACGTGCTGGCCGCCGCGCGTCTGTCCACCGGCGTGATGGGCGCCGGGTTCATCGAGAACCGCAACCAGCGCATCACGCTCCAGACCGAAGGCCAGGCGCTGACGCCAGACCTGCTCGGCGAAGTGGTGGTCGCGCACACCAACGGGTTCAGCGTGCGGATCAAGGACGTGGCGCGCGTGGTCGAAGGCACCGAGCCCAAGTTCGGCGACACGGTCATCCAGGGTCGCTGGGGCGTGCTGCTAACCATGTCGAGCCAATACGGGGCGAACACGATGGAGGTCACCAAGGCGTTGGAGGCCGCGCTCGATGAGCTGAAGCCGGTCTTCGAGCGGGAGGGCATCAAGGTCTTCCCACGGATGCACCGGCCCGCGACGTTTATCGAGACTGCGCTCGCGAACATGAAGCACTCGCTGGGCCTGGGCGCCATCCTTGTGGCGGTGGTGCTGTTCCTGCTGCTGGGCAGCGTCCGCACCGCGTGCATCTCGATCGCCGCCATCCCCCTCTCCCTGCTCACGGCCGTGATCGTGATGGAGAAGTGCGGCATCACGATCAATACCATCACGCTGGGTGGGCTGGCCATTGCGCTGGGCGAGGTGGTGGACGACTCCATCATTGACGTGGAGAACATCTTCCGCCGGTTGCGTGAGAACAAGACCCTCGCCCAGCCGCGCCCGATCTTTGCCGTGGTCCTCGATGCCTCGCTGGAGGTGCGCCGCGCCGTGGTCTATGCCACGTTCATCGTGGCGCTGGTCTTCCTGCCGGTGCTGACGCTGACCGGTCTGCAAGGCAGCTTCTTCGCGCCGCTGGCCCTGAGCTACATCCTCGCCATCATGGCCTCGCTGTTGGTCGCCCTGACCATCACGCCGGCGCTGGCGTATTTGATCTTCAGCCGGGGAGTGCGCAAGGCCGATGAACCGCGCCTGCAGCATTTGCTGAAAGCGATCTACCGTCGTGTATTGGGGCTTGTCGCCCGCTGGCCACGCACGGTCATGGTCGGCGTGGTGCTGGTCTGCATTGCCGCCGCCACCCGGGTGCCGTTCTTCGGGGGCGAGTTCCTGCCCGAGTTTCGCGAAGGGCACCGGGTCTTGCAGATCACCGCCGCCCCGGGCACTTCCCTGCCCGAAATGTTGCGGCTCGGGACGCGGATCTCCGAGGAGCTGCTGCGCAACCCGCACATTGACACCGTCGAGCAGCAGGTCGGGCGGGCGGAGCTGGGCGAAGATCCCTGGGGACCTCATCGGTGCGAGTTCCATGTCGAGCTGAAACGCCTCCCGGGCGAGGAGGAGGAGAAGGTGACCGACGAGATACGCGAGACCTTGGCGAAGTTCCCTGGCATCCAGTTTGATGTGGTGACCTTCCTCGGCGACCGCATCGGCGAAACGCTCACGGGCGAGACCTCGCCGGTGGTGGTGAATATCTTCGGCGATGACCTGGATGTGCTCGATGCCAAGGCGCAGGAGGTGGCCGCCGTGCTCAACTCTGTGCCCGGCCGCGCCGATGTGAAGGTCAAGTCCATGCCCGGCGCGCCGCGTCTCGCCATCCGGCTGCGGCCGGACCGGCTCACGCAGCTCGGATTTCGCCCGGTGGATGTGCTTGAGGCCATCCAGACGGCTTACCAGGGAGCCGTGGTCGCCCAAACCCATCGTGGCAACCAAACCGCCGATGTCGCCGTCATCCTGAACCCCGCCGACCGCGAGGAGCCGGAGACGATTGGCTCGCTGCTGCTCAGTAATCCCTCGGGCGGGCGCATGCCCTTGCGCGAGCTGGCGGAGGTTTATCCGACGAGCGGGCGCCCCTCCATTCTCCATGAAGGCGCGCGCCGGCGCCAGACGGTCACCTGCGCGGCGAGCGGCCGCGACGTGTCGTCCTTCGTCGCCGAGGCCCGGCGCGCGGTCGCGGCCAAGGTCGTCTTCCCCGCAGGCACCTACGCCGCGTTCAGCGGCGCGGCCGATGCCAAGGAAAAGGCGCAGCGTGAGCTGCTGCTGCACTCGGCCATCGCCGCGGTCGGCATCCTGCTTCTGCTTAGCATCGTGTTCCACAACGCGCGCAACCTGCTGCTGGTGCTGGTCAACGCCCCCTTCGCCCTGGTGGGCGGCGTGCTGGCGGTCTGGCTGACCAGCGTGATCGCCCCCGGCGAAAGCTCCCTCACCATCGGCTCGCTCGTGGGCTTTGTGACGCTGTTCGGCATCACCACGCGCAACTCCATCATGATGATCTCCCACTTCGAGCACCTGGTAACCGTCGAAGGCCTGGCGTGGGGCCCCGAGGCGGTGATGCGCGGCGCTTCCGAGCGGCTGATGCCGATCCTGATGACGGCCACGGTCACCGGGCTGGGCCTGCTCCCGCTCGCTCTCGGCACCGGCGAAGCCGGCCGCGAGATCGAAGGCCCGATGGCAATCGTGATCCTCGGCGGCCTGCTCACCTCGACGCTGCTCAACCTGCTCGTGCTGCCGACCCTGGCGTTGCGCTACGGAAGATTCCAGCCACTGCGAGCTGAATAGGCGGGTGAACAATCATTGGCTCGGCATCGCTCGGGCCGGATGGGATAAATGTTTCCGTGCTTGCCGTCCCATGCTACCAGAGCCGGACACAGGCGTAGCTCATGGTCAGGGGTTCCCCGGCGCGCTGGCCGAGCAGTTCGAGGGTTCGCGACGGCGGCGAACCGCCGCGCACGGTGGCGGTAAAATAGATCGTGAACGGCTTATTGAACGGCAGCGCAACCGCCGGGCCCACTTCGCCGCCCGGGCGAATCTCCATCAACCGGTTCTCGGAGATCGCTTTGCCGCCAACTTCCGTGCCGCTCGCGTAGCAGATGACGAAGAGGCGGTTGTCCGGCGTGACCTGGAAGCGCGGCCAGGAGCCGACGACGCCCGGCTTGCCTTCCTCCGCCAGCATCAGTGTGCGACGAAGCACCACCTGACCGTCGCGCACAACGGCATAGTTGACCGCCTGGCTTTGCTTCGCCTCCGGAAAGAACTTCGCGCGCAGCCGCTCATCTATGGCGCGCTCGCTCCAGACCATGTGCGCCGCGCCGTCCGGAGCCAGCCACAGGTCGCCCACGGAAATCCAGCCGCAGGTCTTGTCCCGGCTGGCAATTTCCACCCAGGGACGGAACTTCTCGCGCGTGATGTCCGGCGTCCAGGTGTAGAACAGGCGGCGGAAGTCGTAGTCCCATTTGTTGCCGGTGAGCTGTTGCTTGTAGGCCTGCCATTCGGGGTAAGGCTCGACGATGTCGCTGACGCCGCAGAAGTGGACCGCGCGATGCTTGAGCACGACGTTGGGGTAGCAGACGCGGATCGGCTCGGGCTTGGGATACTCCGCGCCGTGGGGCCACCGCAATTGGCCTTGCGCGGCCCACTTGCCTGCGCGGTCGAGGAATGTCCATTCGGCGTGGGTGTAGTTGATGTTCTGCAGAAGGAGCAGTTCGTGGCCCGGGCCGTCCGCGGCGAAGCTGCGGTAGGAGTGTTCCGTGAAGGCGGGTTTGCCTTCCCAGACCGGCAGCAGGCGCTCGAACGGCGTCTTGGTGTCACGGGCGGCGAACTGCAGGATCTCCGGGCAGGCCGGGCCGCTGTAAACATCCTTCTCCGTGAGCGTGGGATTAGCCGACAGGAAGAGCCGCCCATCGGGAAAACCGGCCAGCGGCGCCGGTTCGCGCGTCCGCCCTGCGGGGTCGGCGAGTTGAAGCTGCCAGCCGCTCTTGTCCCGCCGGTAGAGCGTCCACCGGCAGTTGTTCAGCGGCTTGGTGTCCTTCAAGGTTTCGAGCCCGCTGGCGAAGATGTCCTTGCCGATGCGCACCAGGCAGGTCGAGCCGTGGCACCACATCGGCCCGGCGCCGTTATCCGCGTTCTCGTAGGTGTAAATGTTTTCCTCGGCCTCGATGACAGGCTGGAGCCCTGGAACTGTCTTGGCAGGTGCCGCACCCGGCACGCAGGTGAGGGCACTGAACAGGAGCAGAGCCGCGAAGCGGAGCGAGGAGGCGAGGGGAGCACTCACGGGAGCCCCTCTGCAAACTTGGGCGCGGCCAACACCTTCGCCCGAGCTGGCGCAAGGCGCACCAGCGCTACGCCGTGGCGCGGCACCAGGGCCTTGAACTCGCCGTTAAACCTGCCCAGATCCTGCTGCCGCCACAGGTCGCGCACGGTTCGCCCGCCCTTTAGCCCCAGGTCGCACCACCTGGCGGTCACCGTGGCTGGCTCTTCACCGCGATTGAACAGGCCGACCGCCATGCTGCCGTCCTCTAGGTCGCGCGCCCAGACTTCGAGTTCGCCATCAATGGCCATGCGCCGTCCCGGTTTGCCGAGCGGATCCTGGTCCACGTCAATCACCTCGTCGTTGCTAAGGAGGCTCAGTGTGAAATCGTCCAGGCGGGTGATGTCGCCGCTGAAGATGAGCGGGGCGGCAACCAGGCACCAGAGTGAGACGTGGGAGTATTGCTCGTTGGGCGTGAGCGGCGTGAGAGCGGTCGCGCCCTTCCAGTTGCTGAGGTATCCCAGCAGCAGGTAGTCAGGGTCATTCCAGGCGCCCGGGCCGCCATACTTGTGCAGTTCCTTTTGGGCATAGACATCAAACCCGTCCCGGAACAAGGCTCCCGGGATGCCATAGAATGAGCCGCCGAGATCACCCGCCGTGCGCCAACTGTGCCCGCCGACCTCTTTGCCCCACTTCCAGACATCCCCCATGCCATATTGGCAGAGGTTGAGCACGAGGTCGCGGTCCTGCCGGCGCAGGATGCTACCCATCAGCCGGTAGGGCTCCTGCATCTGGGCCAGGCTCGGCTTCGGGGCGATCCTGCCGTAAGAACACCAATCATACTTGAGGAAATCATAGCCCCACTCGGCGAAGCGGCGGGCGTCCTGCTCCTCGTGTTGATAAGCCCCGACGTGGCCCGCGCAAGTAAGCGGGCCGGGCGAAGTGTAGATGCCCGCCTTGAGCCCCTTCGAGTGGATGTAATCGGTCAGATCTTTCATGTCCGGAAAGCGCGGGTTGGCGTTGACCATCCCCTGCGCGTCGCGCAGTTCGCCGCCGAGGCTCGTGTCGTTGGCGCCCGGCTTGACCGACCAGCAGTCGTCAATGTTCACATACTGGTAGCCGTGATTGATCATGCCGCTGCTGACCATGGCATCGGCGGCGTCACGCATGATCTTGTCGGTGACGTGGTTCTCCCACACATACCAGCTATTCCAGCCCATGTGCGGCGTGAGGGCCAGCGTCTCCCCGCACACGATCCGGAGCTTGCGCTTCGCCTTGCCCAGCGAGTTGGCAGCCCGCAGTGTCACCGCGTAGGTTCCGGGCTTCTCGATCCGGCCCTGGATCTGGCCGGTCTGCGCATCCACCGTCAACCCCATTGGCAGGTGATCCGCGGCAAAAGTCATTGGCCGGTCGCCGGTCGCCGGGATCGTGAACAGGCACGGGTGCCCCGGATGGACGCCGAAGATGCGCGCCCCGTTGATGCGCGGCGTGCGGGGCGGTTTGGGTGTGAGAATGATGGCGTCCTCCTGCGGCGGGCCGGCGATCACCGGACGCGCCCCGGTAACGAGCAATTTGGCGTCCGCCCAATCCGCGTGCCCGTAGGAGATGTCGCCCCGTGAATCCGCGATGAGCAGCAGCATTTTGACGCCCTTCACGTCCACATCCACCTTGCGGGCGGCTGCGCCCAGCTTCATCCCGGTGGTCCGCCAGAGCACCTTGCCATCCCCGATGACCCTGAATGAAATGGTGGCGTGATCATTCCCGGCGGCATCATCCACGCCCACCATCGCCGAAAACCTTTCGGCCCCGCCGTTGAGCCGCAGCCGCACCAGGCTGTCGGTGTGCGTGCCCAGTCCGCGCTCGAACTTCTTCCCGCCAATCGCGAGGGGCTTGCCGGTCACTGCCTTGTCGGCCTGCGCCTGGCCCCAGCCCTGGACAATGGGGGAAAGATCCAGCGAGGAGAGCCAGACCGTCTCAGGCCCGGCACCCGGAAGTTGAGTTGCCAGCGACGCGAGGACGAGTGTGGCGAACAGGGTGAGCCGTGTCAGTTTCATGGCCTCGAATACTCCGGCAGGATGCAACCGAGTGCCAGCGCAAAGTTTACCCGTTCAGATGGCAACGGAGCGAGAGCCTGTTTGGAAATCCAATCCAGGGAGGGCGAGCGTCCTCGCGAGCCCAAATATCTCCTGGAATCTCTGGAAATCAGGGCTCGCGAGGACGCTCGCCCTCCCGAAAGCCCAGGTCGCAAACAGGCTCTGAGGGGTGACACTTGTTCGGCACTTGTTGGCGGGCGTGCAAGAAACCAAATCAGATATCAGTTGTGATCCGCTATGTGCGGCACGCATTCATCGGTTGTGGATGCGGTCGGGGTTCTCCCGCAGAAACTCCGCAAAGTCTGCTTGGATGCGTTGGATGACCGGATCAAACGGATAGATAACTCCGTCCGCCGCTTGCATGGCGTTCTTCGGAAACAGATCGTAGAGCAGCAGCCCGTGGTTCGCATCGTAATACGCGCCCGGCGTCAATTTCTCAAAGCCCTTGGCCTCCATAGTTTCATCAATCGCCGCCTGGGTGGGCACCGTGCCTTTGATCGCCGGTTGCGATGTCACAATCACCGGCTGGCCGTTTTTCACCACCACCCGCTCCAGCCGGATGTCATCGTTGAAAATGAGGTTTTGCAGGTTGAGCCGGTCGAGGTATTCGGACGGGGTGGCTCCGTGCGTGTAAGAACCCAGGGCGATGCCATAGCCTTTTTGCTTTCCCAACTGCGTGGCCTTGAACACGCGGTCGGCCTTGTCATCCAGCCGGACAATATGCTCGCCTCCTCCCACATCGTCCTTGGGCAGGCGTCCGCCTAGTTTTCCGTGCGCTTTGGCCCAGGCAATGAGGCGGCGCTGCTCTGCTTCAATTCTTTCCGCGCGCTGGCGCTCAGTGGCATCGTGATCTGGAACTGGCGGAGTCCCTCCGCACGTGAAGTCAGCGGATGACTCAATCGCCCTTCGAGCGTCGGCCACGGCCGCTTTTTGGTTGTCATCGTGGTTGGCATTTATGACTTCATAATGTAGCGGATGGCCCGCCGTTTGCGAGATGTTTTCCACCTTCATTAATTGCTGAGGCAGCGAGGCGTTGGGTGATTCGAGCGTCGGCGCGTGGACGGACCTTCTTGCACCCAGGACATGCGTGCCTCCCAATACGACCTTCGGAGTTCAGGCTGCTGGCAGGAGAGCCTCAATGGTCCCTCTATTCCTCGCGCTGTTTCCGCTGGCACACGCCTGCGCCCTTCGTCAGCGGTAGTCTTCCCACTCCGGCTCGTTCTCGAAGATCCAGCGGTAGTAGTCCTTCTCCACCAGGTTGCTGGCCGCTGCTTCGTCCACGATGACCGTGGCGCGGCGATGGAGCTGGAGGGCGGTGGCCGAGATCATGCTCGTGATGGGGCCTTCCACCGCCTGGGCGATGACCTTGGCCTTGCTGCTGCCGGTGGCCAGGAGCAGGCAGCGGCGACTTTCGAGAATGGTGCCGACGCCCATGGTCATGGCGCGGCGGGGCATCTTGTCCTCGCCGCCAAACCCCGCGCAGTTCTGCCTGAGGGTGGTGGGGGTGAGGGCTTTGACCCGGGTGCGCGACTGCAGCGCGGAGAGCGGCTCGTTGAAGCCGATGTGGCCGGCCTTGCCGATACCGAGGAGCTGGAAGTCAATGCCGCCCAACCGCTGGATCGTGGCCTCGTAACGGCGGCATTCCTCATCGAGGTCGTCCGCCAGGCCGTTGGGCAAATACGTGTTCCGCAGATCAATGTTCACATGGCGGAACAAGTGGTGATTCATGTAGTAGCGGTAGGAGTTCGGGTCGGACGGGAACAAGCCGACGTATTCATCCAGGTTAAAGGTGCGGCAGAGGGAAAAGTCGAGCTTCTCTATTTGGTGCAGCCGGACGAGATGCCGGTAAACGCACTCCATGGTCTGGCCGGTGGCCAGGCCCAGCACGAGGTTGGGGTTGTCGCGCAGTTCGCGGGCGAGAATGCGAGTGGCTAGCGCCGCCGCCGCTTCCTGGTTCGGTTGTATGATGACTTCCATCGGGGCACATCCTGACAGAATGGCACGCCTGAAACCATTCAATTATTTGATTGTGCCGACCGGATCTGGCGTCAACCTCGAATAGTAGTTCTGCCGGCCTACAGCATGCAGCACATTTCTTCGCGCACACATTTCTTCGCTCAATGACAGGAATCAGATTAGGCAACCGGCAGATTAGGCAACCGGTGTTGACTGCGGGGCGGCAACGCCGCAGAATAAAGGATAACTTTATGCAAACGTCTGGTTGTCTAATAATTTCAGTCCTGCTTTTTCAGGCCCTGCCGGGCAGCTGTAGTGATGCTACCCCGACGCCGGCACCCGAAGTTGCCGCGGTGGAAACAACGGTCGTGGGCGGGTGGACCGGGACGGTGGTCGAGACGGTTAATGCCGCCAACTACACCTATGTGCAGGTTGATACCGGCAAGGAAAAGATCTGGGCGGCGGCACCGCAATTCCTAGTCAAAGCGGGCGACAAAGTCACCGTGCCAGCCGGCATGCCCATGAAGAACTACCAGAGCAAGACCCTCAAGCGCACTTTTGAGACGGTCTATTTTGTCACCGCGATCAGCGGCCCGGGTGCTATTCAGTCAGAGTCGGCGGTAATGCGGGAGGCCCACACGGGCCTGCGTGGCCAGTCGGGATCAATCCTGGCAGCTGCCATTGACTACTCCGGGCTAAAGAAGCCGGAAGGCGGCATGACCGTGGCGGAAGTCCTTTCCGGAAAGAAAGATAGGCAGGGCAAGGTGGTGAGCGTGCGCGCCAAGGTAGTGAAGTGTAATGACCAGATCATGAACCGGAATTGGATCCACCTGCAGGACGGCACCGGTGCGCCTGGCGCCAACGACCTGATGGTAACGACGGTGGAAAAGGCCAAGGTGGGGGATACCGTCCTGGTCAAAGGGACCCTGGTTTTCGACAAGGACTTCGGGTACGGGTATAAATACAAGGTGATGCTAGAGAACGCAAAGCTGACGGTTGAAGGCAAGACGAAGCTATAAGCCGCCGCGGCGGGTCGGCCTGAAGCCACGCGGCCACCATCAATCCATCACTACGCGATGGCGGGTTCCTCGGAGAAGAGGGATAGGGTGCGGCTAACCCGACTTCGCGGATTCGAGGGTAGGCCCGTGTGCAACCCGTTGGTAATCAACGGGCGCATTTCAAAGGTCGGCACTACAAGAGTTCAACTGGTGTCCATGCGTGGTGATTTTGGGCGGGGGTTGAGCCGGCAGTTCCAGCTTGAGTTTGGTCAATAAGAGTTGCAGGTCCTTTTCTGGCTGCGTGTAGCGAGTCAGCACCACCTCCCGGCCATCGGTCGTGAGAATGCGCACATCGAGCATCTGCACAGCCGCGAACTTCTCCAACACCGACCGACTCGTGAGACCAGGAGCCAGATCGTGCAGGCGCCGACCCAGCGTCACGTGCAGGCAATAGGCCGGGAAGGCGATGAAGATGTGCGCTTCAATCCGACTCTCCAGTTGATGAAACACCGGACGCAGCGCCAGGTCCCCCTTGAGCGTCTTGAAGGCCTCTTCCACTTGGGTGAGCTGCAGGTAGAAGGTCCACAGCTTGGCCGAGTCGCTCTCGGTCAAGTTGCTGCGCAAGAGATAACGCCCTTCGCGCCGACGCACCTGCCGCAGCTTGTCTTTGCGCAACTGGTAGCTGAAAGTGGCCTCGGTAGCTGACACCGCCAACTCGACCAAACGCCAGGCGCTGGGAGCCGCGTGCTGAGCCGCGCCCAGCTTCTTGAGTAACTGATCGCGCGAGAGTTCCATTGCCTGAAGCGCTTTGAGCCGCTGCCACAGCCCTTTGAGCTGTCGGCGCCGCATCGACCGCTCCTTGGCAATCCGGTCCACGCTCTCCGCCAACACATACAGTTCCTTGTCCTGCGGCAGCAACTTGACTTGCACTCCCGGCCGCACCTCCTGCCAGGACTTCTGGAGCAGCGCCGCCTCGTATTGGCTCAGCCGTCCTTTGGGCGTGCCCACCAGATACTGCACCGGCGGATCGCTCCGGCGCATTTGTGTAGCGCTGCGAACTGCGGCGGGGACGTGGGTGCGGGACGTTGGCTTGAAGGGATGAGCCAACGGAGCGGGGAGCCCAGAATAAATCGGCTTGATCGGCGTTGAGGATTGTGGAAAAAGCTTCCCGATTCAATTCCGACA
>JAPLUA010000034.1 GCA_026397855.1 Verrucomicrobiota bacterium
GCCGGAAAACCAGGGATTGAGGGAACCATCGCCGACCATTGCGCTCGGTTTGAAGATCCTCACGTTCTCGCTTCAGATCCTGCTGGCGGGTGGCGCGATGCTCATGGGGGCGTGGGCCGGCATGCCCTGGCCGGGCTGTGCCGGGGTTGGCGCGACGGGTGTCGCGGTGGCAGGCGCGGGCGCAGGGTTTCCGGGCCGGCGGGGTCGGGAGCGCGGGTGGGCCCTGGCCGTGGCATGGGCGGGCACGGTGGCGGTTCTGGCGAGCGTCATGCTGGCACGCGGCGCATCGGCGACGCTGGGCACCTACCTCGATGCCTACTACGTGGCGTTGGCGTGGATGGTTGCGATGTCCATTCTGCCCGCTTGCGGCTCCAAGCCCGGCGTCCGCCTTACCGGGGAGCCCCCGCCATGTGCCACACCAAACGCTACCGATCCTTCTCCCTCTCCCCTTCAGAAGGGGAGAGGGCCGGGGAGAGGGGTCCCCCCACGCTCTCCATCCCGGGGTCTCGTCAGTAATCCCTGGTGGAGATTGCTTGCGGTGTTCTGGTCCATGCTCGGCGGCCTGTCCTGGCTGGGAGCCGCCTATGCGCAGAACCGCCCGGGCACCTTTTACATCGGCCTGCTGATTCTCCTCGCCTTGCTGGTCCTCTGCCACTTCTGGTTTCGCCTCAACGCGGCCGGCATCGTGGCCGTCAACACCCTCGTCCTGCTCATCCTTGGCCTCCCGGTCCTGGACCAGCTCCTTCGCCGCGCCGGCTCCCTCGGGGCCGATCTCGACCCCCGCAAACAGTTTTACCTCTACGACGCGGCAAAGAGGGACCCCGCCGCCTTCGGCCGCTGGTGGAATTACTACCTGGCCCAATTCCGCTACGCGCAGGAGCAGATTTACATGCCGGACCCCGATCCTCTCCTGGGGCCCCGCCTGCGGCCCAACAGCCGCACCCGGCTCGTTCAAAGCCCGATTTCCATCAACAGCCTCGGCTTTCGCGGCCCCGAGATCCCCGCTGCGAAGGGCGACGCCTGCCGGATCGTCGCGCTGGGCGAGTCCACCACGTTCGGAATTACCCTGGACGAGGATCACCACCCTTGGCCTGAGCTGCTGGAGCAGATGATCCGGGAGCGGCTTAAGCTGCGCCGGCCGGTTCAGGTCATCAACGCCGGCATCCCCGGCTACCGCCTCGACCAGAACCTCCACCGCCTCCCCAGGGACATCCTGCCGCTCAAGCCGGACATCGTGATCTCCTACCACGGCATCAACGCATTCCATCTGCTGCGGGACGCAGTCCCGTTCTCCCCCGGCATCCGCGCCCCGGCTTACCGCGACCGCCCGATCCGGCTGCTTGCGGATGTCGAATATCGCCTCAAGCTCATCCGCTTCCATCGCCTTGAGCGGCGGAACCGTCCCCCCCGCCCGACGACCCCCGCCGATCCCCTGGCCACGTCCTACGCCGGGTTTTACCGGGAGCTGATCGAAACCTGCCGGACCCATGGCATCCGGCTTCTGCTGGCTAACTACTCCCTGGCCGTCAACGACCCGGGCCGGCGCGACCTGATTGAATTCTATCAGGCAGGCTACCCGGCGGCCCGCTGGCAGATCGAAGCCAACCGGGTGCATTCCGACCTCGTGCGGAAGCTTGCCGGCCAGCATCCCGAGGTCTGTTTCGTGGACACCCATCCGGGCCTCGACGGCGAGCACGACAAGTTCATTGACTTCGTTCACTTTGCCCCTGCCGGCGACCGGCAGATAGCCGAGACCGTCTTCAACGCGCTCCGGCCCATCCTGGAGTCCGACCTGGCCGGGCGTTGATGCGGGGTGCCGGTTCTTCCGCTGAACTGCGCGGATGAGCAATTCAGTTCACCTATCGCAGCTCGACCTTGACAAGAATCTCGTTGCTGATGCGCTTTTTCGTGTTGAGGTCATGGAGGTAAATCGTGGCGATGCCGGTACCTGAGTATTGGCGGTTGAAATCGAGATGGAGCGCAAACGTCTTGCCTTTTGAACTGTATTTAGGGCTGTCGGGCTTGATCTGAATGGCATCGCCAACCAGTTGGTTGCCCTGGTTCCGAACCAGCGAGAAGGTGGTTCCGAACGGGATCGGGTCGCCATTGCTTACGTAGCAAAAGGGAACAAAGAGCGTATTCCCGCCCACATCTCGTTGAAAGGGTTCCTTGCCATTGCACCAGATAAAGTATTTGAGCCCCTCGCCGCGTGCTTTATTGGCATTCTCAAGTTGATCGTTTGGCACATCCACTGTGTCGTCCGGCTGAAGAAGCTGGGGTTCGCCCTTCGCGGGGGCCTTCGTCTGGTCGGTTGGAGTTGGCGCCTTCTCTGGTTTTTCAATCGGCGTCCTCTTGTTCTCCACTGGAGCAGGAGGAGCAGGGGGAGCAGGTTTGGGAGTTGCTTTGGGAATGGGTTGCCCCAGGGCTTCCAGTTTTCCCGCGAGGTAATCAAGGCGGAATATGACGGCTCTAGGGTTCCAATTGGGGTAGTTGCTTTGGATCTGCAAGAGCTTTTCGTGCGCTTCGAGGTATTTGGAAACGGCGAGCTTCGACTGGGTGTCCTTGCTGTCTGCCTGTTTGATCAAATCATAGGCATTGAGATATTGCTGGTCCGGAGTGTCCGCCTGCAATGGGGTGAGAATGCCGAGGATCGTATAGCAGGGATTTCCTAGTTGGCGGACCCGTTTGCTTTTGGGCACGCCGGATTGCACTTGACGTGGTAGGATGAGGCAGAATTGATTTTCGGCAGTGTCCATCTTGGCGAAATCCTATTCCATACCCTTGGGCCGCGCAACTTGTTCTCTTGTGATACCATGGCATCTCCTGGAGTTCGGCTGTAGCCAGATTGCAGTACCGATCCCTCGGACCGAACCAACCTGCTCTGAGCAGCCTTCGATCGTGTTGCGGTGCCGCAGCCTGTCTTTTCTGACACGCATGTTTCAAGAAGCTCTTGCCTTCAGGCGAGCCAGGCGATCCGCCGTGTGCGGGTGTGAGCTGAAATAGTCCCCCAACCGCCGTTCCAACTCGGAGACGGATTCCGAAGAGCCACCGGCGCGCTTCTGGTCCTGCTCCTGCTCCAGCTTCATTAGCCCTTCATAAACCGAGAATAGTTTCGAGGCTTGCCAGCCGGCTTTCCGGCAGAAGTCGAACCCTTGGGCATCCGCATCAAACTCCTGGTCTTTTGTGTAGGGGGCGCTGAGGGCGGAGTAGGCAGCCTGGCCGATGTCGGCAAAGCCTCCGAATGTCTTCCGGCCACGGTAGAGATATTGAATTTTGTGGACGGCATGCTTCAACTCGATATGCGCAAGTTCGTGCCCGAGAGTCATGGCCGCTTCCTCGTCGGCCGGGAATCTCTTGAGGAAGGCCGTGGTAATATATACTCGCCCCCCGGCGCATCCAAACGCGTTGATCTTTGACGAGTTTACAATGCGGATTCTGTAGTGAATCCCCTTTCGTTGGCACTGCTCAATGAGCGGTTTGGCAAGCGCTTCGAGCCGGGCGCGGGCCTGGGGATTCGCGTCTTCGGGCATCTCGCGGAGGATGTCTCGGTCAAGCTGCTCCCCAAACTGCATTTCCTCCTCGTCAGAAAGCTCGGTCACCTTCAGGCCCGCCTCATCCACCTTCTGAGCCGTTTTGGCGGCTAAATCCATCATGGTTCCCACAGCATCTTGTTGCTGGGTTGCGTCATTGGATTTGCCGGCAGCGGGGGCGTTGCTGCTGAGGATTTGAGCGGCGCGCTGGCCGGTTTTCGTGGCCAGGTTCAGGAGTCCGCCGAGCAGGTCCGGCGCTTGGTTCTGCTGCGTGTCAGATTGGGAAGCTGCCGGCGCAGGATTTGTATTCAGGAGCTGGGTGGCCGCCTTGACCGCCGAGGCTGCTATTCTCGCGGGGGCGTCCGCAACAGATCGGTCTATTTCTTCGGCGAGCATCCGGCGATTCCGCGCCATTTCCCATTTAACAAAGGCGAAGGTTCCAACCAGGACGGCAACCCCCACCAGCCATGACAGATTCTTGATTCGCATAGGCAGTCCTTGAGCTATTTAAGCAAGTCTTTTCGTTTCAATGCAAAAGCCGCGAGTAACGTGAAAGCCAGCAAGAAGGCGGAAATTGTAACAGCATCCTCACCGAGGCTATAGTGGGGCTTCAGAAGAGGGCTCTTATTACCGGGAAGCGCGTGCAGCATTCCGTCGAAAGCCCAGTAAGAAACCACGATCCACTTGGCTATGCCCTCGGCCAGCCCGGAAAGTTGCAGAATGGCGCCTGAGAAGATGACCTGTGGAATCAGCAGGATCGGAACGACCGCCATCGCCTTGTCCTCATTCTGCACCAAGGACGATACCAGCAGCCCCATGAGCATGCCGCAAAAGGCCGTGACCAGGAGGCATCCCGCCTGAATGCCCAGATCCGGCTTAAGGCGGGTCATTGCCAGGGTGATGAGCAGCAGTGCTGCGCATTGAATGGTGCAAAGGAGGCTGAGAATGGCCACTTTGGATGCAAGATAGCTTCCCAAATGGAGGTTGATAGCACGTTCCCGCAGGTAGATGGGAAGCTCCTTCACAATCTCGCGGGCAGCGTTGATGCATCCGAACCAGATGGCCGAGACAACCAACAGAAAGCCCAGCATCTTCTGGCTGGATGGCCCTTTGACCGCATCGTCGAAGTTTTCGCTGCGAAAAACCAAGCCGAGAAGGAGCGCAATGATCGGAGCTTGTGCCAGCAGGAGGATTGCATTCTTCCGATCCTGCACTGTGATGGTGAAGTAGCGCTGCGTCAAAACGAGAAACTGACGCAATGCGCCGATCGGCTTGGGGGTGGCGCCCGCATCGCGCGAGACAGCGGCCGGCGCGGATGATGCGATTTCCCCGGGCGCAGGGTTCTGACGGGCGGCAACGTATTTCTTGTAGTATTCAGAAGTCCGGTAGAGCTGAGCCCAATCATCGGCGGGTTTGGTTTCCAGGTGATCGTACACCTGAGACAGCTTTTCCAGACCAAAATGGGTGAGAAGATCGGAGGGTGATCCGTAATACACCAACTTCCCGGCCATTAGGAGGATGACCAGGTCACACAGGCAGACGTTCTCCAGATTATGGGTGATGCAGACGACCGTTCGCCCGCTATCCGCCAGGCCCCTGAACAAAGACATCATCCTGGCTTCAGTGCCGGCATCCAGCCCTGAGGTGGCCTCGTCGAGAAACAGCAACTCCGGATCCGACAGGAGTTCAACCCCCAGGCTCACGCGTTTAAGCTGGCCGCCGGAGAGATTGGAAATGCGGGTATTCAGGCGTTCCTGCAGGCCGATTTGATTCACAACATCGGAAACCCGCTGGGAAATCGCCTCCTTGGGGGTGGCGGGTGGAAGTCGGAGCCTGGCGGAGTAAGTCAACTCCTGCTGTACCGACAGGGCGAAGTGGACAATGTCCATTTGCGGCACATGACCAATCCTCTGCCGGTATTTGCCGGAATTGGCGCAAAAATCCTCTGCATTGAGGCTGATCCTGCCGCTGCTCGCGCGGCGTCGCCCAGTCATGGCATTCATCAGGGTGCTCTTGCCGGAACCCGATGGGCCAAGCAGGGCCACAAACTCATTTGGCTCAATGACCAGGCTTATCTCGTCCAGAATCCGTGTTCCATTTGGCAACTGCCGGGAAACCTCTTGCAGGCCGATCCTGGCTCCAGCTCTGGCTCCAGCCCTGGCGCCAGGCGAAATCCGCGCTCTTGCAGCCGGGAGGGGCGTGACCCTCGAATTGGCCACGACCATGTTCCTCTGGACAAAGTAGTCGCTCAAGGTCATCCAGCGGCCACCCACTGAAACCTCGTGCAACATCCCGATTTGCTGGTGATCAAGCTGTCTCTCAATCTCTGCCATGCTGAACGGCCCCTGGGTTTTGCCCCTCCAGCGCAAGCAAAGCCCATCCTCGGTTGGCCCAGCGGCGGACTGGTTTGCGCCATGCGGGCTATCTGCGCGGGATGGCAGCGCTGGGGTCGCCGGGGGGGGATAGCTCTGCGCATAGCCGGGGGTGGACTGGTAGTCGCGCATCCGAATCCACTGCCCTCCGCAGCAGACTTCATGGAGCAGGCCGATTTCCCGGCGTCTGAGCTTGTCCTCGATTTGCGCCGCGGTGAATGGGCCCGAGGTCTTGCCGCGCCAGCGGAGGAGAACACCGGTGGATTCTCCCGACCCGGACTCGCTTGGACCTGGGGGCTGCACGGGGCTATTGCGGGTTGTCAGCCACGGAGTTGTTCATCGTCGTGTTCAAGCGGGCAGGGGAAAGATATTTCGATTCATTGCTCAGTTGAGGGGCTTTATTGCTCCGTGATAAGTGCCGGCAGAACGCCGGCAAAGGGTGGCGCGTTGGGGTTGATCCCCACTTTGATGAGGATCTCGCTGCGGGGTGTGGCGAGCTTGAACAACGGTGAGAGCGGCACTGCCGCGCGCGAAATGGTCCCAGGCGATCTAGTCTTATTCCCGAGCAGAGCTGGCTGATTCCGGTCGGCGGTGTAGCCCCAGATTTCTGAAGGAGATGAGGCCCCCGGAATCACGGCTTTGCCGTCGAGCCCGACAAAACCGACATATTGGAAGCCGCTCTTGGCCGTCTCGCGAGCAAGCCCCAGCAAGCCGGCGGCCTGTTTTGCGTAGGATATGGGTTTGGCCGAGTCGAAGAACTGATCGAGCCTTTCTCCCCATTTGCTGGCTTTGGCTGTTATGAACCAGTCGCCGCTATCCAGCCTGTTATCCACAATAGCCTTAATGGTCCCGCGATGCGCAGTAATAGACGGAGCAAATGCCAGTCCCCACGACTCGGGCTGAAGCTCCATAATATCAACGACTCGCAAGTAAAGGTAGGCTCGAAAGAGCGGCGAGCCCTCTCGCGAGTCCTTGAGGGCGTCAAGAACCTGCAGGAGAGGCTTGTTGTAGCTTGCCCCCGCGCCGAGTCCTTCCAGTTCAAGGAGATGAAACGCGGCCGCTTCCGTGGCTGGGACGAGTTGTTCGATGCGATAAACGGGCTGCGTGGGTGACAGTTTGTATTTGCCATCGAAAAACCCATAGTCGTGGGATGAGAAAACGCATGTTGCAGGAGAGCTTTGCGGCTCATAGGCCTTGATAACTCTCCAGCCCACGGTTTGCGCCAGCGGACCAGCGGTTATCCATTCCACCGCCTTCGAACCTCCTTCATCCAACCACAGCTTGATGTGTTGGTGTGTGGCGCTAACCGCAGGATCACCGGCCAGTTCGGCAAAGATCGCCTGCTCGGCTTGGGACACATTCTCAGGAACGAAGCGGGGTTCTGAATCCTTCTTAAGGAAAGCCCATGCGCCGGCGTTTGTGGCTCCGAGCAAAAAGCAGAGGGCTGCCTCGTCGCTGGGGCCGATAGCCTGCGCGGTGGTAGCGGCTTTCGCCAGAGGTGAGGAAGAAAACTTCGATGAAGCCATTAACACCATGGATTCGGCATAGGCGCCAAAGCCCCTGGCGTTTTGCAGACACAAAAACCCCTCATCGAGTCTATTCCTTTCGGCATCGAATGCCGCGAACTTTGCCCGGACGACGGCAGCCCTCTGCAGCAGGTCGCTGCGAAGTTTCAAGTGGTTGGTGAACCCAGATTCAAACCCGTCCACCAGGTGCACCTGGTTGGACAGTGCTGTCAATTGTCCCCGGGCTTGCTCCAGGGGGAACCGGTAATCCACCGCGTCGCACTGCTCTTCGGCGGTCTTCACCCCCTGCTCAATTGACGCATCTATAGCCACGGCACTATCGGCCAGGTACTTTTCCCAGCGCTGCTCAAAGCCTCGCAATTCCGATTCCCGTTCGGCTTTCAAATCCGGCGACAACGCCTCCAGTCCGGCGCGCGCGGCCGCAAGTTGGCCGGACACCCTGGCCAGTTCAGCGGGGGTGGGCTTTGGGTCGAGGGTTTTCGGCAGCTTGCCGGACGAGTCCTCGAAGCTCTTGAGAGCATTACGTTCCTTGCCCACCAGGGTTTCGGCGCCAGCGGCGGCGGTGCTGAGGGCGGCGGGGGTCAGGAAGCCCTTGTGTGAACTCCTCGATGCAAGGAGCTTTTCCGCGGTCCGAACTTTTCGCTGGGCGACGGCTTCGTCCAACTGCCGGGCCAACTCGCGGGCTCCGCGCTGAGCCAAGACAAACCAGCCGGCCAGCCCAGCAAGCAACAGGGCGGCAGCGACACCCGTGAGGATAGCCCGCTTACGAACTGAGGTTCGGCGGAGGATTTCGGCTTCGATCAAAGCGGAGCATTTGCGAAAAGCGATGGCCGTGGCATCCGGAATCGGGCGGGCAAAACCTTCCAGGGCACGCCACGCTTGTCGCAGGCTCTCGAAGTTTTGCTTCAGCTTCGCAAGCCCAACCTGGCGGGCCGGCTCGCCCGCCTCTTCCGCCTGCCGGGTCAGACGGCGGAGTTCCGTAAGCTGCGACTGGAACTCCCGGTCCCGCTGGTCTTTAGCATGCTCTCCGGAGGCCCAGGCTTCCAGTTCGGCGATTCTTCGCAAGAGATCCGATCCCAGCTCCAGCTTGTTGTCCGTCTGGAGACGCTGGATGAGGTCCAGTTGGGCCAGCGATTCCAACCAACTGCCTGACGCCTTCGCCCTGTCCCCCACGCCCAGGAGTGCCTCGCAGCGGATCGCTTGCGCCTTCTGCCAGGGGGCGCCGGCGGGCTGATGTTTGAATCCGAACTCCTCAATGGCTTCCACTTGCCTCAGCATGAGTTCCGGGCTGCCTCCGGCGAGAAGATCTTCCAGATGGCGGAGCCTGGACTGGAGAACCTTGCCGTCGAGCCGATCCAATTCAGAGGAGGCATTCGTGTCTGATGGGTTCAGCCTGATGATGGTTTGAAGCGCTTTCAGGGCCTGTTCATCATTTCGGAGCAGGCACGCTTGCCGGTATGCCGCATAGAGCGGGTGGTCTGTGGCGATGCCCTGTGAGTAGCACTCGTTCAGGCACTCGACGCCCCGCCCATCAATAGCCTCGGCAATCGGTAGCCCGTTCTCCTGGCAATGGCGTCGCCACTCGTCTGACCCTTGGAACTCCAGGACCGTGACGAGGTCAAGCAGATTGGGGGCAGTCTCAGCCGACTGGATAGCCTGGTGGCGATCCCCAGCTTTAACCATTGCTTCGCATTGATGAAGCCGCAGGTTGGCAGCGCGGCAGGCCGTGGCAAAATCTTCGGCGAGCTTGGAGGCGCCCGATTGGTTCTTGGGTCCGCCAAGGAAAGCGGAAATCTTGCGAACCGAGCGCTCGGTTTCTAGGAGGGTCATAATTCTCTTCTGCTACTTGTCACGCTTGCGGTTTGCTTGGGAACCCACAGTCTCCTGATTGCCGGTCCAGTGGACCTGGTCGAAGGTAGCCATCATTCGGTTAGTTCCTCCGGGGCAAGCCACAATACCCACCAGGTAATTCGTTCCCATTGTATTTGTCAGTTTTGTGAGCAGCTTCCAACGGCCGTCGGGGTCCTTATAACTAGCTTGGTAGGTATGGCCGTCGCGCTTCAGTTGGTAGTGGAACACATCCCCATACCAAGGAATATTAGTATTCTGAGCGGCTGGCTCAGAATTGTCGCCACGGGAATAGGCCGCGTGAAAACTCCCCATGTTGATCTTGGAAAAGCCAACAAAGACGAATCGAGCGTTTACCTTCTCTGATTCGCGCATCATGATCCCGAACTGGCTTCCCGTGGGCGGCGGCATTCTTGGATTCAGCAAGAAGCGTGCTTCAAGGACTCCGTCGGAGGAAACCTGTTGGTAAACAAACGAAAGCCTGTCGTTTTCACCCGTCAGCCCCGAGCCTCCTCCAGTTATGACGAATGCCCCAGTTTTAGGGTAGAAGTTCACATCTGGTTTTTCTGGAAAACCTATAGGCTTTGCTCGCCAGGGTTTGGGGAGGCCCTTCTGCTCGTCCTCGGTGTTTGCCGCGCTCAGCACCTCTTTGTTTGTGGGGGCCGAAGTTGCAGCCGAATCTATATTCGTAGGCGGCTCAGCCGCACGCACCGCTGCCGTCCCTGGACTTGCGGCGGGATTCGTCACGGCGTCGGTTACACCCATACTCTGCATTTTGGCCGCTGTGTCCGGAGGCGCCTGGTTTGTCGAGGCCCCCATCGTCCTCGCGGAATCTTTGCGGTTCATGAACCATCCTTGTTTCCAGGCAATCAGCAGGAGAATAAGCAGGGCGAGGATAGCGGTGGAAATAACGGCCCATTTGACTGTGCGGCCTCGTTCCTGTTGTTCCCGGAGTTTCCTTCCTATCTCCTCGGCCTTTTCGACATTGCGCTGTTTTCTCTCCAGGCTCTCCTCATCGTCATCAATGCTGACGAGGCTGGTTTTGCGTTTGACCGGGCCTGCTGGTTTTGGCGGTGCTTCCCATCTGGTGTTGTAGGCGGCCCGGACTTCAACGCTGACTTCCGGAGAAGTCCGCCGGCTACCACCGGCCTGGTTGAAAGCTTCAACCCGGTAACGGGCCACACCGCGGCGAGGCTGCACCTCCAGGCCAGGACCGGTTGCCCCTTTAATGGGTTTTGGCTGGCGCGTGCTGATGTCAATCTCATACCACTGGTAGCTCGGATACGGCACTCCGTCCGCTTCTGCCTGAAAATACCCTTTTTCACCCTCCTGAATGGGCAGGTGGGCCGAGGGTTTGACGGAGACATTCTGCACCGGCTGCCACCCTTTTTGGGCAAATAGCTTCTCTTCCTCTGTGAATCTGGCAGCCCGGACCGAGGGGAGGGAAACACAACCGCTACCTGCCTGCTTGGCAAAGGCCGGATGGTCGCGACGAACAAAGCGCCACCGGAAATCGGCCGGGTTGTCCTGTTCCTGGCTGGAGGTGGTGAAAGTCCACTCCCAGGCTGCGGCGCGGAAGTCGCGTCGGCTGTCCCTGACTTCAAGCAATTCGGTGCTTTCGGCCAGCAGGGTCAGGAGGGTGTCATCCGTCGCGTTTTCCGGGCAGAAGCAGCTCCCAGACTTGGCCTCCAGCAAGCCGTAGGCGTGAACCGGGTCGCCCGCCACCCCTGCCCAAGCCCTCGCCGGGAGGCATCTGGCAGTGGAGAGATCCGTTAACCCCGACCAGTCCTCGTTGTTCAGCAGTTGCGGCTCGCCGCTCCAGGTGCTGATCCAGCCGGCCCACTTGCGGAACGCCATGGCCGGAGTGGGCATTTGGGATACCTCTTCGGGAGTGACCACGAGGTGGTGGGCGATGAAGTTGGTACGACCGGTGAAGTCCAGACCGGCATCCTGGATTCGGCTCAGCACATGGTAACGGGTGCCGCGCAGGTCAATCACGCGGCAGGCCAAGACCGGGCGCTCGGTTCCGCCCACCAAGGAGAGGTGGTCGTAGTAGCTGAACTGTTCCAGACGGAGCATGAGGGCCTCCCGCATGGTTGCGCTGCGGGCCACGGTACAATAGCCGGAACGGCCTGCCACCAGGCCGCGGGGCGCGCTGGTGTAGATCAGTTGTTGGGGCATAGCATTGGGGCGCAGTTCAGGAACTGGCCGGTTGTGCGGCGGGGGCGGAATCCCCGAGCAATTGCGGGCAGAGTTGCGAGAGCATCCACAGCACGGGAGCCTCGACGGCGAGAGGCTTTAATCTGGTAGGGTCGGGAGCGTATTCGCCGGGACCGATCTTAAGGGGTGTGTGCCCGAAGGAACTGGCCGCGAAAAACTGGATGTTGTCTGTAAGAGCTTCGGCATTAGCGACCACGTTCGGGCATAGTTCAAGGAGCAGAGCGCGCAGCCTTTCCGAATTGTTCTCCATGGCTTGCCGCTGCAGCTTGCTCTCTTTCAATGGGTTTTCCAGCGGCGAGCCGTTCAGCAAATGAACCCAGGCGTCGGACTTGCCTATGACGAATGCCACGGGTGTGTGGATTCGCTCCCCCAGGGAGAGGTTCCGGATGTTGCGAATGCGGGCCCCCATTTCTGCCAGGATGATGTCCTGCTGGTCAATGACCGTCTTCTCCATCTGCGGGTCATTGCTCTCGATCAACCGGCAGCGGAATTCGGGGCTGTTGAAAGGGTCAAAAAGGAACAGAATGCCGGCGGCGCTGGCCACATGCTGAGCGCCGGGCTGTTCGACCATGTTCACACCGGGTTGGAAATGCTCCCCGGCGTTGTCATAAAAAATGAGCGCGCACCTTTCGCCCCGATTGTCAGCCGAGGCAATGCTGTAAACAAAGGGGCGGGGCAGCAGGACGGTACGCCCTTGCCGGGGCAGGCTTTCGTACATGCCGCCGGTCATCTGGGTCTTGGCGAGTTTGGCTTGCGCGGGCGTCTGGGCGGCAAAGAGGGTCTTCCTCATCTCGTTCACGGGCGCGTTTCCGGTCGGGTCGCTGTCCTGGAATACGAGCTGGAAGTCGCGATAAAGTGTCCCCGGGAGCATTTTGGTGAGGACGCCGAGGTAGTAGGACTTTCCCGCGCTCTGATCTCCGACTATCGAAATAATATGGTGTTGCGTTTCAAGAAACCCTGGCGGCAGCTTCCGGCGGCAATGGGGGCAGGCAATATCCGAGCAGGGTAAGCCCATGGCGTCAATGGCCTGGCCGGCATTGTTGAACCGCGTGGCCAGGAACCGCTGCTGAGCGTCTTCGCCCAGGATGGCGTCGCCCCGCAACGAATCATGCACCGCGATGTGCATGATATCGCCTCCGTCAAAGCGGAGCCAGCAGACAGGACAATTGTGCTGACCTTCGAGGTTGGGGGTGGGGACCGACGACTGCGGCGGCGGCGGTGGGTATGAATCTGGGGTTTGGGTTGGCAGGGGTGGATGTGCCTGGGGCTCGGCATCGCGCGGCGGTTCCGGGACGAGAAACTCACCCTTGCACTTCGGGCAATCTACGGTCTTGCGGGCAGCGTCATAGTCCGCCTTTAGTTTTTGCCCGCAGAACGGGCATAGAAAGCGAAACTCCATAAGTGCAAGAAAGGTAGTGCAAACGCTGGAAGATGCACAATGGAAAAAGAAGGTTTCTATTCTGTTTATTGCTTGCCAAGCTCGGTGAAGAGAGTAAAATGAAGCAAGTGGAATGGCCAAGTCATGCGATTCGGAAACTTCTAAGGTGGACTATGATTGCAAATCGAGCATTCACATCGTGCCCTTTGGGTGCGATTATCAAGCAAGTTGTTCTAACGCCTGCATCGTCAATGAACGGGTGGAGTGTCGAAAGGCTAATTCGTGCTATCGGTTTGCAGGCCATGCGTTACACTATTAAACCTGCTCCCATTCTATGGGTCCTCCTGATGCTGGCGGTCCCAGAGCCGATGCTCGCGGGAATCAGGTCGTATTCTCCATCGTCCTACGACAATCCCGCGGAAGCCGCTGCCAGGAAGGCGAATAGAGAGGGGATAAACGCAGCGACTAGTATTGCAAACTACCATCAGGCCGCTGTGCAGCAAAGGCTGGCTGCGCTTAAGAAAGCGCCC
>JAPLUA010000089.1 GCA_026397855.1 Verrucomicrobiota bacterium
CCCGATACAAACACTGGTATCCGGTCGGCGACAGCGGATGGCAGAATCCTCCATAGCTATACTTTGGGCCCTTGACGGACTTCATCGGAGCCACCGCGTCGTAGAGCAGACTTGCAGTCGTCCCCCATTCCGGGTGCAGGGCATTGGAGTGGTTTGTAAAATCTCCCGGCTGCATGCCCGGGTGACCTTATAACAAAGAACACCCGGAGAGGGTGCCCGAGCGCTGGCCGGCCTGTCCCGGGCCTTGCATGGGAATGGACCGGTGTTGCCTGCGCACGCAGCGTACGCCAGTGCTCCTTCTGGGTTCTTGTTACCGATGTAACACGTTTTGTGGACCTATACAGGGTAGAATGAACAAACACACAATTCCCCGGGGGATCGTCCCCGGCAACTTGACCCGGGCATGGAAGTCATTATGATTTTCGGCATCGGACATCGTAATACAGCGGGGACCGGCGCGAAGCCGTGACTAGCCCATGAACCTTGTTGCCTCATCCTTGCGGCGGCCGATCTCCGTGATCGTCCTGGTCATCGCGGTCCTGCTGGGCGCGGGCCTGGCCGTGCAGCGGATGCCGCGCGACATCTTTCCCGCGCTGGGCATTCCCACGATCTACGTCGCGCAGCCTTACGGCGGCATGGACCCGGCGCAGATGGAGGGCTACCTGACGTATTATTACGAGTACCACTTCCTTTACCTCACCGGCATCGAGCACGTGGAGTCGCAGTCCATCCAGGGGGCGGCGCTGTTGAAGCTGCAGTTTCATCCCGGCACGGATATGTCGCAGGCGATGTCGGAGACGGTGGCCTACGTGAACCGCGCGCGAGCCTTCATGCCGCCCGGGACGGTGCCGCCGTTCGTGATGCGGTTTGACGCCGGGAGCGTGCCGGTGGGCGACCTGGTGTTTTCGAGCCGGACACGGACCGTGGGCGAGATGCAGGACCTGGCGCTGAACCGGGTGCGGCCGCTGTTCGCCACGCTGCCGGGGGTGTCGGCGCCGCCGCCGTTCGGCGGGAGCGCCCGCAGCATCCTGGTCAACGTCAAGCCCGAGCGCCTGCGCGCGCTGCGCATGGCGCCGGACGAGATCGTGTCGGCCATCACGGCAGCAAATCTCATCAGCCCGTCCGGGAACATGCCCATCGCCGGCAAGTATCCCATGGTGCCGCTGAATTCGGTGGTGAAGAACATCAAGGACCTTGAGGACGTGCCGATCCGCACGGGCGTGTACCCGGCGATCTTCGTGCGCGACATCGGCACCGTCGTGGACGGCTCGGACATCGTCACCAGCTACGCCCTGGTGAATGGCCGGCGCACGGTCTATATCCCCGTGACCAAGCGATCGGACGCCTCGACGCTCTCCGTGGTGAACCTCGTGAAGGGGAACCTGGCGAAGTTTCAGAGCGTGCTGCCGCCGGATGTGAAGGTGAGCTATGAGTTCGACCAGTCGCCCTACGTGACCCGGGCCATAGCGGGCCTGACGATGGAGGGGGCGCTGGGCGCGCTGCTGACGGGTTTGATGATTCTGCTGTTCCTGCGGGACTGGCGAAGCGCCTTCATCGTGGTCATCAACATCCCCCTCTCGCTCATGGCGGCACTGCTGGCGCTGTGGATCAGCAAGCAGACCGTGAACATCATGACCCTGGGCGGGCTGGCGCTCGCGGTCGGTATTCTCGTGGACGAGGCGACGGTCTGCATCGAGAACATCCACGCCCACCTTGCGCGCGGCAGGCCTCTGGGCCGGGCCGCCCTGGACGCCACCCTGGAAACCGCCGGGCCGCGGTTCCTGGCCATGCTGTGCATCCTGGCGATGTTCATACCGGCGCTGTTCATGGTGGGAGCCGCCAGGGCGATGTTCGTTCCGCTCTCGCTGGCCGTGGGGTTCGCGATGGTCGCCTCTTATCTGCTGTCGAGCACGCTGGTGCCGATCTTGTCCGTCTGGGTGCTGCGCGGCCACGGGTCCGCGGTGGCAGGGCAAACGGCTGCCAAAACAGGCTTTGCGAGGTTCCAGGCCGGGTATGCCGGCTTGTTGCGCGGGGTGGTGCGTTGGCGCTGGTTCGTGGTGGCGGTGTATCTTGCGGCGACCGGGGCGATCATTGTGTTTGGGGGACGGCGGCTCGGCAGCGAGATCTTCCCCCGGGTCGAGTCGGGGCAGCTCCAGGTGCGGCTGCGCGCGCCGGCCGGCACGCAGATTGACGGCACTGAAACGATCGCGCTCCGGGCCCTGGAGCTGATCCGGCAGGAAGCCGGGCCGCAGAACGTGGATATCACGCTCGGCTTCGTGGGTGTGCATGGCGCCAATTATCCCATCAACCTGATCTACCTTTGGAACGGCGGTCCGGAGGAGGGGGTGGTGCAGGTGCAGTTGAAGCCGGGCGCGCCTATCCGGATCGAGCAGTTAAAAGAGCGCCTGCGACAGGCATTTCGGGCGCAGATGCCGGAAGTCAGCTTCTCGTTCGAGCCGGGCGATATTGTGAGCCGGGTGATGAGCCTCGGCTCTCCCACGCCGATCGAGGTCGCCGTGAGCGGACCGAACCTGGCGTCCAACCGCGCCTTCGCCCAGATCATCCTGGAGCGGCTGCGGCGCATCCCGACGCTGCGCGATGTGCAGTTTGGCCAGTCGCTCGATTATCCGACCGTGGATGTGACCGTGGACCGACAGAAGGCCGGGCTGCTGGGGGTGAAGATGGCCGACGTGTCGCGCTCGCTGGTGACGGCGACCTGGTCGAGCCGCTTCGTGGTGCCCAATTACTGGGCCGATCCCAACAGCGGCGTTTCCTACCAGGTGCAGGTCCAGGTGCCCCAGGCGCGCATGGATTCCCTGGAGCAGGCGAGAAACCTGCCGGTGAATGATCGCGACGGCCAGGGCGTCCTGCTCCGCAATGTCGCCAGGGTCACCGAAGGCACCGCCGTCGGCCAGTATCAACGCTACAACATGCAGCGCCTCGTCACGGTAACCGCCAACACCGCAGGCGCCGACCTGGGCAGCGTGGCCCGACAGGTCACCGAAGCCGTCAAGGGGCTCGGCGCGTCGCCCGCCGGGGTGAGCGTCGCCATACGGGGACAGATCGTTCCGCTGGGACAGATGATGGATGGCTTGCGCGCCGGATTGCTGCTGGCGGTGGTCGTCATCTTCCTGCTGCTGGCGGCGAATTTCCAATCGCTGAAACTGTCCCTCATCGTGGTGGCCACGACGCCGGCTGTGATCGCCGGGGTGGTATTAATGCTGTGGCTGACCGGCACGACGCTCAACATCCAATCCTTCATGGGGGCCATCATGGCCATCGGCGTCGCAGTCGCCAACGCGATCCTGTTCGTCACATTCGCCGAGCGCGCCAGGGCAGGGCAGGGGACTGCCGGGTCGCTCTCCCTGTTGTCAGCCGCGGACGCCGCGGTCGAGGGCAGCCGCAGCCGCCTGCGTCCGATTCTGATGACCAGCCTCGCGATGATGGCCGGGATGGCCCCCATGGCCCTTGGCCTGGGAGAAGGAGGAGAGCAGACAGCCCCGCTGGGCCGCGCCGTGATAGGCGGCCTCGCCCTGGCCACCGTGGCAACGTTGCTGGTCTTGCCCGCGGTATTCGCGCTCATCCAGGCCCGTGCCCATCGCCGGTCAGCCTCATTGCATCCGGATGATGCCCCCGAGGCCGCCATCCAGGCGCCGTAAAAGGGCATGCTCACCGCAACCGATAATCCAACTGTTATGCAAATCCGAGATCCGATGCCCGAAACCTGGGCGCCAAGGACAGCAGCCCCCCGGTCCCCGCGCATGAGTTGCCCCCCGCCCATCACAACCGCGCCTCCTCCCGCACAGCACGGTGTCACACTCCCCGCCCAGCACCTCCCCTCTTCGGATTTCGGATTTCGGCCTTCGGCCTTCCTTCGGCTTTCGGATTTCGGCTTTCGGATTTCCGCCCTCCCCGCCCTCCTCGCAGCGCTCACAGCCTTCACCGGCTGCGGCCGCCCCCCCGCAGAGTCGGCCCCCGCGCCCCCTCCACCGGCGGCCGTGCAGACAGTTATCCCGAAGCGCGGCGAGATCGCCCGGGGAGCATCACGCTGCCCTCGTTTCGCATCCTCGCGTGCCAGGAAGCCACGCTTTACGCGAAGGTCTCCGGCTATCTCAAAGCCCTGACCGTGGACAAAGGGGACGCCGTCCAGGCGGGGCAGTTGCTCGCCGAGATCGAGGTGCCTGAGCTGCTAGCCGACGAGGCGCAATACCGGGCGGAATGCTCGGTGGCCCGCACCAACTACGAGCGGATGGCCGAGGCGCGCCAAAAGGCTCCCGACCTGGTCGTGCCGCAGACGGTGGACGACCTGCGGGGACAATGGGAGATTGCGCAGGCCAGGCTGCAACGGACCGAAACCCTGCTGCGCTACTGCCGGATCACCGCGCCCTTCGCCGGCATAGTGACCGCGCGCTTCGTGGACCCCGGCGCGTTTATTCCCGCGGCCACCGCCGGGAGCACGCCGCAAAGCGCGGCGATGCTGACCTTGATGGATTATAGCCGGGTGCGGATCCAGGTCTTCGTGCCGGAGATGGAAGTGCCCCTCATCAAAAACGGCGTGCCTGCCCGGCTGACGGTTGAGGAGTTGCCCGGACAAACTTTCACGGGTGCGGTGACGCGCTTCGCGCATGCCCTGGACCAGGCCACGAAGACGATGCTCACGGAGATCGAACTCCCCAACCCGAACCGCGGTTTGCGTCCCGGCGCCTATGCCAGCGTGCGCCTCGAACTGGAGCGCAAGCCGGACGCCTTGCTGATCCCTGTGCCGGCCCTGGTTACCGAGAAGGCCGGGACGTTCGTTTTCACCATCGCCGACGGCAAGGCAAAGAAGACCCCGGTCCAGGCCGGGTTCAACGACGGCGTGAACGTCGAGATCACCGACGGTGTGAAGCCCGGCGAGCCGGTGATTCTTGTCGGCAAACAGCCCCTCACCGACGGCCAGCCCGTCACCATACCGGAGGCGAAGTGAATGCCAGGATTTACCTTCCAAGAAGGACAGAATCATGGCGCGACAGAATCATGCCAAGCGTGCAAGAGAAGGGGTCATTTAACATGATTTTGTCCTGCCATGACTCTGTCTCCCCATCCCCGCCTTTCTCACGCGGCTTCAAATCCAGGCTTCGGCTTGCGGTTTACACGGCAGCCGTCCTCATGGTGAACCTCGATTCCGTCCTGGCCCAGCCGACGAACCTTGCTCCCTACCCGATTGATTTGCCCACCGCTCTCCGGCTCGCGGGGGCGCGGAACCTGGACATCCAGATCGCCCGGGAGCGCCTGAATGAAGCCCAGGCCAATCGCCGGAGCGCCAATGAGCAATTCTTCCCCTGGCTTGCCGCCGGGGTCGGCTACCACCGCCGCGACGGTGTTGCCCAGGCCGTGCCGTCTGGCATCATCTCGGATGCCCATTTCCAGTCCTACTCTCCCGGCGGCGCGCTGGCGGCGCAGGTTGACCTGGGCGATGCCATTTACAAGTCGCTTGCGGCCAGGCAGATGGTCAAAGCCGCCGATCACGCCCTGGAAACCCAGCGACAGGATGCGATCCTGAGCGCCGCCCAGGGCTATTTTGACCTCTCAAAGGCCGGCGCCCTCGCCGGGGTTGTGAGGGAAGCGATCAAGACGGCGCGGGATTACCAGCAGCAACTGCAGGCCGGTGTGGCTGCCGGCATCACCTTCAAGGGCGACCTGCTGCGGGTCCAGTCCCAGGCTGAGCATTACGAGATCGCCCTTCGCCAGGCCCTGGAACGACAGCGGGTGGCGGGGGCGGAACTGGCGCTGACGCTGCATCTGGATCCGAGGGTAGAACTCGTGCCGCAGGACGCCGCGCCGGCTCCCCTCACGCTTTTCGCGACCAACTCGTCCTTGGATGCGATGGTCGCCCGGGCCTTGCAGGTTCGCCCCGAACTGATGCAAAACCAGGCCCTGATCGAGGCCGCACGCGCGGCGAAGAACGGCGCCCTCTATGGCCCGCTGATCCCGTCCGTGGGCGCGCAGGCTTTCGGGGGCGGCTTGGGCGGCGGCCCCGATAGCGGTCCTGGCAACTTCGCCGCGGAAGGCGACTACGCGGTGGGCCTGAGCTGGCGCATTGGCCCGGGCGGGCTGTTCGATTCCGGCCGCATCAATGCCAGCAAGGCGCGGCTGGTTACCGTTGAATTGGGAGAGGCCAGGCTCAAAGATCGTATCACGGCCGAGGTCGTCACGAGCCTTGTCCGGGTGCAATCGTTGTCGGCCCAGATTGCCTTGGCGCAGCAGAACCTGGCCACGGCGGGCGAGACCCTGCGCCTCACGCGCGAGCGTAAGCAATATGGCGTCGGCATCGTGCTCGAAGACATCCAGGCCCAGCAGGACCTCACCCAGGCGCGCTCCGATTACTTCACCGCCCTGGCCGAATACAACAAAGCGCAGTATGCGTTGAGCAAGGCTGTGGGCGGGGCGGATGCGGGATCACTGCCACAATAAGCCTGCCTGGCCTACACAGCGAATCAAGTAACCCCAGCATCGTAGCCGCCAACGTCAGTTGGCGCACTATTCCTCCGCAGCGTAGATCAGCGCCAACTGACGTTGGCGCGTACATCGCCAGGATGTTCTCGGGCGGCACTTCGCCCTGGATGTTGTGGACGTTATTGAACACGTAGCCGCCGCCGGGCATGAAGGCGCGGAGGTTGCGGCGGACGTTCTCGGCCACTTCCTGCGGCGTGCCGCGCGGCAGCACGTGCTGGGCATCCACCCCTCCGCCCCAGAAAGCGATCTGGCTCCCGAAGCGCCGCTTCAGGTCCGCCGGGTCCATGTCGCGCGCGCTCACTTGGACCGGGTTCAGGATGTCCGCACCGTTGTCAATAATCTCGGGGATAAACGCCGTGCAGGAGCCGCAGGTGTGATACCAGATCTTCGCCTGGGTCCGCGAGCGGATGTATTGCACGAGCCGCTTGTGCCGCGGCTTGACGATGCGCCGGTAGATGGCGGGATTGAACAGCGGCCCGTTCTGGCCGGCCAGGTCGTCCCCGATCATGATCACATCCACCACGTCGCCCACCTCGTCGAGGAAAAGGCGGAACCAGTCCATCCAGAACTTGAGCGTCTGGTCCAGCATCGCCTCGCAGAACTCGGTGTTGCCCATGAGGTCGCAGAACCACTGCTCCAGCCCCCGCAGATACCAGCAGATTTCATAGACAACCCCGGAAATGCCGCTGACGACGGCGTAGGGCGTGTTCCGCTTCAGTTCCAGCGCCCGCTCCCGCAGCCCGGCGAAGCGGCTCGGGTCGTCGCCCTTGGGCCAGGGATAGTCCTTCAAGTCCGCGATGCCAGCCCTCGCGAGCGGGTGCAGGGTGATGTCCATGTAATACTGAGCGTCCTCCGGCATGGACCACCGGATGCCGAACTCGTCAGTCAGATCGTCCCAGTTTCGGCCGTCGCGCTGCGTCTTCACGATGCCGCCTTTCCAGCTCGCGGGAGCGTCCGCCGACACGTAGCGGGTATCCACGCGCAGCCGCTGCAGCAGTTCCTCGCACGGCTTGGCCAGTTGCTGCACGGCGTCCATGATTCGCAGCTCGTCTCGAATCCCCAGGTGCCGGATCAAGGCCAGGTAGGCGTTCTTGTGAATGCCGGTCTGGTTGCCGCCCAGGTCAATCGGCACGCGGTCGGGGACCTGGTGATTCAGTGCCCGGTTGACCCGTTCCCGGGATGTTAGAGTCTCTCGTGTAGTCATGGCATTTCCTGGTTCCGCTTTTAGCCGATGAGCCAATCGTAGAGCCACACCTGCCGGCTTGCAAAAGCAAAATCCGCTGGAACAATCCGTCCTGTGAATCGCTGGCAGCCACGATGAGCAGCCTATGACGCTTCCGCCACTTGTTGAACGCGAGCTGCGCTCCGGCGCGCGGCGGCCCGTGTTCTATTGGCTGCGCGGCCTGCTTGCCCTCGCTCTGGGATTCCAGGCGTATGAACTCCTCAGCCGCTCGGCCGTGGCCCCCCGAGGGCCGCTCGCTGTCATGTCAGCCCCGCCTCCGGCGCCGACGATCACCGGGGCCATGTTACTGCACGACATGACGTGGATGCTCTTCCTGGTCGTGCTGCTGATGGGCCTGTTGAGCGCGGACAGCATCAGCCGCGAGCGGCGCGAGGGCACCCTGGGCTTGTTGCTGCTGACCCACCTCAGCCCCGCGCAGCTTGTTTTCGGCAAATTGCTCGCCTGCGGCCTGACCTGCTTCGTCGTGCTGCTGGGATGCCTGCC
>JAPLUA010000616.1 GCA_026397855.1 Verrucomicrobiota bacterium
GGAGCAACTGGAATTCCTCCGGACCCGGCCCGACCGTGAGCTGAATCGCATCGCCCTTCCGGCCGGCCTTGCAGCTCATCATCCGGATCGCAAGGGAAAGCCTTCCCGCCGCGCCGCGCTTTCCGGCGCCGCCGGCATCCGCGCCGCCTTCCTGCGCGCCGCGACGGTCACGGCCGATTTCTACCTGGCCAACTCCTGCGCCGACGGCATCCCGATGTGGGACACCGGAGCGCCGGGGCTGGTCCAAATGGGGGGTTACCTCGACCGGCCGGCCGATCCGTTCAACGCGTGGGAGCCGGTGGATTCGTCCGCCGCCGCAATTGCCGCGCAGGGCCTGGTGCGGCTGGGGAATTACCTCTCCGCCACGGGCGAGAGCCGGGGCGGCTCGCGCTACCGGCAGGCGGGCCTGACGATCGCCGGCGCTTTGTTCGACGAGCCTTACCTGGCAACGGACCCCAAACACCAGGGCTTGCTGCTGCACTCCGTGTACCATCGTCCCAATGGCTGGGATGGCATCGCCCCCGGCCAGAAAGTGCCGAACGGCGAAAGCTCGATGTGGGGCGATTACCACGCGCGCGAGCTGGCGCTCTTGCTGCTCCGCGAGGCGCGCCTCGATCAGTATCTCGTGTTCTTCGTCTAAAATGCAAATTGACTCGGGGGGCGGGTTCGGATGAAACTGCGCGCCCGTTTATGGAGCCTATTCGACGCGCATTACTTTCAGTTTCTGACAAGACCGGCCTGGTTGATCTCGCCCGAACCCTTGCTGCCGCAGGGGTCGAGCTGGTTTCCACCGGCGGCACCGCCGGAGCCCTTCGCGAGGCCGGGTTGGCCGTTATCGATCTGAGCGCCTACACCGGCTTCCCGGAGATGCTCGATGGCCGCGTCAAAACCCTCCATCCCAAGGTTCATGGCGGGCTGCTCTACCTTCGCGGCAATGCCGCCCACGAGGCTACCGCCCGCGAGCACGGCATCCAGCCCATTGACCTTGTGGTGGTGAACCTCTATCCGTTCGAGCAGACCGTGGCTCGGCCGGGCGTTTCCCTGCACGACGCCATCGAGAACATTGACATCGGCGGCCCCTCGATGCTGCGCAGCGCGGCCAAGAATCACGAGAGCGTCACGGTGGTGGTTGACCCGGCGGACTACGAACGGGTCGCCCGGCAGATTGCGGAGACAGGCGGCACCACCCTGGAGCTGCGCCGGGGACTGGCGGCCAAGGTGTTCGCCCGCACGGCGGCCTACGACCGGGCCATAGCCGAGCATCTCGGCCAGGCCTTTGGAGCCCCTGTCTGCCTGCCTGCCTCCCTCGATGTTCATGCCCCGCTCGTCCAGGCGCTGCGCTATGGCGAGAATCCGCACCAGAAAGCCGCGCTCTACGGCAGCTTCCAGGACTACTTCCGCCAGCTTCACGGCAAGGAACTCTCCTACAACAACATCCTGGACCTCACCGCGGCGGCGGCTTTGATCGCGGAGTTCGCCGGCGATCCTCCCACGCTTGCCATTCTCAAACACACCAGCCCGTGCGGGGTGGGGCAGGGTGAGAGCCTGCGCGAGGCCTGGGACAAGGCATTTGCCACCGACCGCCAGGCGCCGTTCGGGGGCATCATCGCCGTGAACCGTGAGCTGGACCTGGCCTGCGCGGAAGCAATCGCCGAAATCTTCAGCGAGGTCATCGTTGCTCCCGGGTTCACGCCCGAAGCGCTCGAACTGCTGCAGCGCAAGAAGAACCTCCGGCTGCTGCAGGCGCTCAAGCCGCTCTCCGCCGCCCGGCGCTGGGACCTGCGCAGCGTTGGCGCCGATTCCTTCCTGTGGCAGGAGAGGGATCTCAAAGTCACGGCCGCCCCCGATTTGAGGGTCGTCACCCGGCGCCAGCCCTCCAGTTCAGAGCTTCAGGCCATGCTGTTCGGCTGGCGGGTGGTGAAGCACCTGAAGTCCAATGCCATTGTCTATGTCGCCGCCGCCCGCACGCTGGGAATCGGCGCGGGCCAGATGAGCCGCGTGGATTCGAGCCGGATTGCCGTCTGGAAGGCGGGCGAAGCCGGCCTTTCCTTAAAAGGCAGCGTGGTGTGCAGCGACGCCTTCTTCCCGTTCCCGGACGGGCTCGATGTGGCGATGGCGTTCACGGGTGTGAGGCATTTTAGGCATTAGCGTGATGCGTGATGCGTCGGGCGTGGAGCGTGTTTGACGGTGCTCCTAATCACGCATCACGTGATCAGCTGGTCTGCATCCGTGCCCGGGCAGAATTCAGCCCCGGGTCTTGGTGTTCGAGCGGGCAGGGCGCGACGCGAGCTTGAAGAAGGATTCCTTGGTGCCTGTCCCGTGGATGCCCCACTTGTGGGCGTAAGCCATCAGGCCGCGGTCGTCGTGGACTCCCAGCTTCTTGCGGATGCTCTTCCGATGGCTCGACACGGTTTCCGGAGCGATGTCCAGATTCTGGGCGATCTCCTCGTCGGTCTGTCCCTCGGTCAGGCGCAGGAGCACCGCCAGTTCACGCCGCGTGAGCATGTTCTGGAATGCATCCGGCTTTGTCAGCCACTCATCCCTCAACTTCCGGAAGGGTGCGCTGGTGAATTCGCCCCCTTCGGCCACGATGCGGATCACGGAACAGATCATCTCGGGTTCAATCGTCTTGTCCAGCAGCCCATGAACCCCGGCCTTCGCCGCCCGCCAGGCTGTCATTGGGTCCACCCGGCCTGTCAGCAGGATCACCCGGGTTCCAGGCAGCTTGTCCAGGAGCAGATCCGCCAGCGTGAGGCCATCCCCGTCGTCCATGTCCACATCCACAAGGGCAACGTCCGGCGGGTTCGCCAGGCACAGCAGCCAGCCCTTCTTTCCGCTCTCGGCGGAGCCCTCGACTTTTAATAGAGGATCCTTCCCCAGCCAGAAGCTCAGCATCTTGGTGAAGAGCGTTTCATCGTCCACAACCACTACCCGTATGGGCACGCTATCAGCAGAGTTCACATTCATTTTATGCTACCCAGACAATCCATTCGCCTAAGCGGTTGAGTGTTCTCGATCAAAGATAACAGCCACGGTATCTGGAGCGCGTTTTCCCGTCAAGATTGGAGATAGGACCCAAACGCAGAGGTCACGGTTTGCGGAGCTGGTAGCGGCGCAGGTTTTCGCGGATCTGGCCCGCGAGTTCGTTCTGCCCGGATGCGGTTGCCTGGCGGATTCCTTCCTCCGCCGCCTTGGTGGCATCCTCGAAGCGGCCCTGCCTCGCCAGGACAATCGCCAGGCGGTTGAAGGCGGACGCCGATCCGGGCTGCAAGCGGACGAGCTCGGCGTAGCGGTCGGCCGCCTCCTTGTCCCGGCCCAGCTTCTCGAGTGTGAAGGCAAGATTCTGGCACGCTTCGGAATAGCCGGGATTGAGGCGGAGGGCCTCGGAGTACCGGGCCGCGGCGTCCTCCAGTCTGCCCTGGAGCAGAAGCGCGTTGCCCAGGTTGAAATGCGCCTCCGGCCAATCCGGCTTGAGTTCAACCGCCGCCCGGCCGTGGGTGAAGGCCATTTGAGGGTTGTTCAGCCTGGCGGCGAGGTTGCTCAGGTTATTGTGCACTTCGGCGAGGTCCGGTCGCAGTCTGGCCGCCGCGGCGTAGTGCTCCGCCGCCTCGGGCAGTTGGCCGGCCTGTTCCAGGAGTCGCGCCAGCCCGGAATGAGCCTCCGGGGACTCGGGCTTGCAGCGCAGGGCGGCCGCGTATTGCTCGATGGCCTTTCCGCCATCCCCTTTGCTCGCCAGGAACTCGGCGAGGTTGCATCGCGCCTCCGCAAAGAAGGGGGCTGAGCGGACGGCGGCGGCAAACTGCTCCCCGGCTTCATTCACCTTCCCCTCGCCGATCAGGACATTGCCCAGGTTGTTGCGGGCTTCGGCGTGGTCGGGCTGCAGCCGGATTGCGGCCAGGAAACACTCCTTTGCCTCGGTCGATTTCTGCTGGCTGAAGAGCACCACTCCCAGGTTGTAATAGGCCTTGGCGTCCGGCCCCAGCTTCAAGACCGCGTTGAACTGCTCGATGGCTTCCGAATCCCGGCCGCGGCGCCACAGGGCAAGGCCCAGGTTGTTGTGCGCATCCACATACCGGGGCTTGAGCCGGAGGGCTGTGTTGAAGCAGGCCACGGCCTCGTCAATCTTCCCCTGGTTGTAGAGCACCGCGCCCAGGTTGTTATGCGCCAGGGGGACATCCGGGGCCACCGCCAGGACATGGCTGAAGAGCGTGCAGCCGTTCTGCCAGAAGCTGACCTGAATCCGCGCCAGGCCCAGGCACGACGCAAGGGCGGCAGCCGCAAGGCAGCAGAGCGCGATCCGGGGAAGGCACCATCGAATCCAGAGGTCGGCAATCCCCCAGGTGGCGAGGATGAGCAATCCGATCATGGGAATGTAGGTGTAACGATCGGCCATGGCCTGATTGCCCACTTGAACAAGCCCGATGACCGGCACAAGTGTTCCCAGAAACCAGAGCCAGCCCACCGTTAGGAAGGGCATTCGGCGCGCGGGTCGAATGACGCAAAGGGTAATCGTTGCCAGCAGGATAGCCGCGCCCGCCACCTGCCAGGGCGGCCAATGCGCCACGCGCGGATAGTAAACGATCAAGCTTTCGGGCCAGCACGTTTTCTGGATGTAACGGACGCAGGAGACCGTGGCGTTGGCGAGGCGATCGGACAGCGGCCAATCGGCAAGCGCAACCACCGCCTGGGATCGGTGCTGGGTCAGAACGGTAATCCCGCTCATGGCCAGTGCCAGGAGGAAAAACGGCGCCTTCTCCCATGCAAGCCGGCGAAGGGTCGGAAGTTCCCGGCTGAGGTTTGACAGATCAAAGCGCCGCAGCGGCCAGCAGTCGAGGAGCAGCAGGACGAATGGCGTTGTAACGAGCATCGGCTTGCTCATGAGGCCGAGGGAGAAGAAGAGGAGGGAGAGGGCGTAGGGCGTGGAGAGTGGAGAGTGGAGAGTGGAGAGTGGAGAGTGGAGCGTGATGCGTGATGCGTGATGCGTGCTCCCGGGCCTTCGGGTTTCGGCCTTCGGATTTCCTTCGGTTTTCGGATTTCGACCTTCGGATTTCCGCGCCCAGCGGCCGTAGGCCAGCAGCGTTAGCATGAAGAAGAACGTGCTGAGCACATCCTTCCGCTCGGACACCCAGGCGACCGATTCGACGTGGAGGGGATGCAGCGCAAACACCGCCGCCACAAAGGCGCTGCGCCAGCGGGCGCCGGTGAGGCTTCGCAGCAGGAGAAAGAGCAGCAGCGTGTTGGCCACGTGAAAGGCCAGGTTCACCAGGTGGGGCGGCCCGGGTCGCAGCCCGAACAGCTGGCAATCCAGCATGTGGGACAGCGAGGTCAGCGGCTGCCAATTGGCCATGTGCCGGTTCTGAAAGGCCCAGGCTACACCCTCGAGGGTCAGCCCGTTGGAAATGGCGGGGTGGTTCGCGACCCCCTCCAGGTCGTCGTAGTTGACGAAGTCGAAATGCCTCACAGGCCAATAGGCCGCGAGCGTGGCAGCCGCGAGGAAGAGGCAGATCATCCAGGCGCCGCCACCGGGGGAGCCCCGGCTCCCGGCTTCGGGGGCTTGGCCCGTGGCTGTTTTCGACGCGGCCCCGGTCATTCGTGGAAAGGTTTTTGCGACTGGTAGAGTTTCACGCGCTCCGCCAGTTGGACGGCGAGGTTGGTCTGGCCCGCAGCCCTCGCCTGCCGCACGGCGTCCTCCGCCGTCCGCACCGCATCGGCAAACCGCCCCGCCTCGGCGTAGGCCGCCGCGAGCGTGTCCAGGACCAGTCCGTTGGTGTGGCCGCTCAGATCCGCCGCGCGGACTGCAAGCTGAACCGCTTCAGGGCCATTGCGGCTCGGCGCGTCCGTGCTGGTGGCGCGGATGCGCGCCAGCAGGTCCATGGCTTCCAGTGAATCCGGGTTGGACTGCAGGACTGCGGCGAAATGGGCTGCCGCCTCCGGGCCGCGGCGTTGGTAATAGAGCGCCTTGCCCAGGTTGCCCCGCGCATCGGCATAGTCCGGGTTGATCCGCAAGGCGGCTCCGAATTCCGTCGCGGCCTCATCGAGCCTGCCGAAGGCCATGTAAGCGGTGCCCAGGTTGTTGTGCGCCTCGGCGTAGTCCGGTTTCAGCCGGACCGCCCGGAGAAACAGGTCGGCTGCATCACGCCACCGGTTTTGTGCGGCGAGGATGCCCCCGAGGTCATTGCAGGCCTCGGGAAAGTCCGGCTGCAGGTCCAGCGCCGCCTGGTAATGGACCCCAGCCTCATCCGCGCGGCCCTGCCGATCCAGCAGGCCTCCCAGGAGGTAGTGGGTGACTGGAAGGCTCGGATTGATCCTCAGCGCGGCAAGGAAATGCTCCCCGGCTTCGGCGGGGCGCCCCTGCTGGCCGAGGATGAGGCCCAGGTTGTTGTGGGCCCTGGCGAAATCGGGGTGGAGCTTCAGCGCGGCGACGTAATGCGCGAGCGCCTCCTCGTTCCTGCCCCTGGCCTGCAGCAGGCTGCCTAGCTGATGATGGGCTATCCATGCGGCCGGATTTTGCGCCAGGGTTGGTGCCCATTGCGCTTCCTCGTCCTCATAGCGAAGGCTCTGGCGCCAGGTGAGCCCTGAAAGGATCAGCACCAGGGCCGCGGCAGCAGGAACCTTGAGCCGCAAACCGATGCCATCCTTGAAGCTGGAGCTGAACCATCCCGCCGCCAGCGCAATGGGGCCGATGATCGCAAAATACTGCCAGTGGTCGGCGACCCGGGAGTAGATCATGAACCCGATGTTTGCGAAGCCCAGCACCGGGAGCAGCATGGCGACATAATAAAACAGGCAGAAGAGACACGGCCGGCCCCAGGATCGGCGAAAGCGCCACAAGAAGAAGAACGCAGCCAGGAGCAGTGCGCCGGGAAGATAGGAAAGGGGGTTGGAAGGATTGATCTGCCAGCGCGGATAAACGGTGATCAGGCTCAAGGGCAAGGCCGCCTTGTAAAGATAAAACCAAACGGCCCACCCGGCCCCCGCCAGCCGGCACCAGAAGCTGTCCGCTCGCGCGGCGTCCACGGGGATCACCCTGAGGTGCTCAAACCAGACCGTCAGGATTCCCAGAAGGAGCGCGGCGCCAAAGAACGGCGCCGCGCGCCATAAATCAGCGGTGGTGACCCGGCCCCGACGCCACCAGGCCAGGCCCAGCAACACCAGCGGCATCGGCGCCACCGCCGTCTTGCTCAGGAGCGCCAGGATGAAAGCGACCACCGAGAGCCAGTAGGGGAGGCGTGATGCGGGATGCGTGGTGCGAGATGAAGCGGCTTCGGCGGAAGGATCGTCGGAGCGGAGATACAGCAGCAGGGACAGGAGGTAGAAGACCATGCACAGGGCGTTCTTGCGCTGCGAGATCCATGCCACGGTTTCCACGTTCACCGGGTGCACTGCGAAGACCGCCGCCGCCAGCCAGGCACCCGGGGTGCCGAGCCTCCGCAATACTCGCCAGGTGAGCAGCGAGCTTGCCGCGTGGAGCAGGAGGTTCACCCAATGATAGCCCGCCGGGTTGGCTCCCCAAAGCGCGTAGTCCAGGCGCAGGGAGGTGAAGACGAGCGGGTAATACTGGGGCGCCTCCGACGAGAACCAGATCTTCCTCATAACATGTGCGATGGGATCGCTTGCGTCGCCAATCTCATCGACTGGTGGCTTGGCTGAAACAACAAAGGGATCGTAACTACCGTGGTAGCCGCCTTCGACCTTAACGATTCCATCTTTGCCAGTTGCAGCGCGCGCAGTACGAACGGCATACATGGTCGACTCAGTTCCGCTATTGGTGAAGCGAACTTGATCGATGACAAATCGGCGACAGATGCGCTCGGCGGCGTCGAGGTAAGCGTGGCGGGGCTGAAAGGTGTTGACGGTCCCTGTGACGGCCCGCACATTTGTTGGCGATGATACAGGCAGCGGCGGCCCTCCGGGCTCGTTACAGGCAGCACAAACGGGCGTGGATTCTTGCTTACGGCGTCGTGCCTTTCCTCGTCGGGTTCTGGGTCATCGCCAGCGTGTTTAACCGGGACGGGGTGTTTCCCCTGGATATGGGCGATGAGCCCGCCGAGACCTTCATCCAGGTCCCGATGGCCCTGTCGCAGCTGGCGCAGGGGCATATTCTCAAGATCAATCTCTTCAACAACTTCGGCACCCCCATCCTCGGTGAGCCTGTTGTTTACCCCTGGGCGCTGCACGCGTGGACCTACGCCCTGTTCCGGCCCATGGTTGCCATGCTCGTGAACAAGTTCCTGCTCGCCGCGCTGACCATGGCAGTCCTGACACTCTTCTTCCGGCGCTACTTCTCCTTGCTGATCTCCTCGCTGTGCGCCTTCCTGGCCTTTTCAGGGCCGCAGTTCTTCTACTTCTTCCAAAACCACCCCCACCAGGGGGCGCTGTTCTACTACGGTTGCGTCCTGATTGCGGTGCGCCGATTCCTCGACTGTCCGGGTCGCGCCCGGGCATTCTGGGTGTATGCCACATCCCTTGTTGCGCTGCTCAGCGTCGGGATCAACGGCAGCCTGCTGGGGACCGGTTTCCTATTCGCCTACGCGGCGCTGATGGCCGGACGCCGCTGGAGGTTGGCGGGTTGGGTGGCGGCCCTTTGGGGAGCGGCCTTCATCTGCGTCTCTCCGCATTACCGCGAGTTCTTCCGGCTGGCGGCGGAAAGCGCCCGGAAGGATCTGAACTACCAGGAGCTGGCCTTCACCCCGGGCCTTGTCCTGCTCAAGCAGCTCCTGCTGGCGGACCGACAGTCTTCTGCCGTGGCCATCTTTTACTCGTGGCCGGTGCTCGTCCTGATCCTGGCGGGCCTGGCCTTCGCCGGGCTGACCGTCCGCAGGGCGGCCGCTTCAGCTCGCGCGGGCCATGCGCAAACGCCCGGGCCGGCAACGGCTGCGAGCGTGCCGCGCTTTCCCGAGCTCTGCCGGCTGGGCGTCTTGCTCGGGCTGCTCCCTTGCCTGGCGATCCTGCTGCTGCGGCTTTTCCCCGGCGTGGCTCAATCGCTTCCGCTGGTCCGGGCCACCAACATCACCCGGGTGCTTTGGTTTTCGGACCTGTTTCTAATGCTGTCGGCCGGCCTGGCCGTGCATTGCCTGGGACAAATCCTGCCTGGATCCGGCCGCGGCTGGCGGGCGGCCTGGCTGGCCCTGCTGGCCCTGGCCCTTGTGCCGCGTTTTCTGGTCTTTGACCGACAGACGCGCTGCTACTACATGAACGAGGAGGTTGCGAAGTTCCAGCCGCAGGAATTCGTCCAGCGGATGAAGCCCTTCACGCGGCTGGCGGCTTTGACCGACCCGGTGCCCTACAGCGCCGACACCAAGGCCAACGCCCACCAGTTGCTGGGCAGCGCCGGGCGTTCGATCATCCTGAACAAGGCCTTCCGTGATTACCTCGAACGGGCCGGGCTCATCGGCAGGGGCTACTATGGAATGACCTATTTCTTTAAGCCCGCCGCCCCCGAGGTGCTCGCCCCTTTCGGCATCCGCTACGTCCTGCGATACTGCGACAGGCCCGATGACGCGCTCAACGAACAGTTCCTGAAATCCGGATGGCGGAACATGGGCTCGCACGAGTTCGAGGCGGGGGCAAACAGATTCCACATCGTCCTGTTCGGCAGCCCCTACGATGTGACACCGTTTTATCTCATGTGCGGATCGGATCCGGCCTTCCTCCAGGACTACCGGATCGAGGGCAACGAGATTCGCGTGGAGCTGCCGGCCGGAAGTTCCCCCTGCGTGGCGGTGGCCACTTTCCTGGCGCTGCCCGGGTGGAAAGCGTTCATCAACGATGCCCCGGCAACCATCGAGCGCGGCGAGGACCAATTCATCCGGGTTGCCGTGCCGCCCCTGGCCGCGCAGGCCCCGCCCACGGGGGCCGCCAACCGGGGCCGCACCCTGCTCCTGCGCTATGAACCCTATAGCGACGCTTTTCTGGCCGGGCTGTTTGTCCTGTCGCTGCTGGCTGCAGGCGGCCTGAGCTGGCTCGCCGGCAGGCACCCGAAAACCGGAATCTGAAACGGGCGCAACTCACGTTATCGGAGCGCGGACATTCTTGTCCGCCTGGAGCTTGCCAACGCGGCCGAGGCGGACAAGAATGTCCGCGCTC
>JAPLUA010000284.1 GCA_026397855.1 Verrucomicrobiota bacterium
ACCGCCCCCAAGGGCTACCCGGGCTCCGAATCGCAAACGGGAGCAAAGGCATCGTCAGGATCTCAATCACCGACGACATCGCACTCCTATTCCCCGGGGCTTCCGGCCGGGAACAAGGCACTCTCCAGTCCGCAGAACTTCTCGACTCCCAGCACCTATTCGGGTGGCCAGCCGCGCACGGGCACCAGGTCTTCCTCCGGCGCGCAACCAATGATTACCACGCCTTCGTATTCACCGGGCGCCTCCAGCAGAGGGCAGTCTGCCGCGCCCCAGCAGCGCTACCAGGGTTCGACTTATTCCGGCGGCAGCGCGGGCCAGGGGCAGTTGTCCACGTCACAGTCAGCCGGCCAGAAGGCGAGCCCGCAATTCTATACTCCCAAGACCGTGGATCAGTCCTCCCAGGTACGGTCGCTTTCCGATCAGCCCAGGACCGGCGCGGCACCGGGGGGCAGTTCGAGCCACGGCACCCGGAATAACAGGTAGCAGGTCGTCGCCGGTGAGGCGGGAGCGGGGCGCAACTCACGTCCTTTACATCGGGTGCCGAATAGCTGAGTCTAGGCGCTGACAACAAGATGCAGACTACAGCCGACACATCCTCAACTCCGGAAGCCTGGACGCCAACCTCTTGGCAGGGCAAGCTCGCCGCCCAGCAGCCGGTTTATCCCGACCCGGAAGCGCTGAAACGGGCGCTCGGGCAATTGGGTCACCTGCCGCCGCTGGTCACGAGCTGGGAAATCGAGAACCTCAAGCACCAGCTCGCGGAAGCAAGCCGGGGCGAACGGTTCCTCCTGCAAGGCGGGGATTGCTCGGAGAGCTTTGACGACTGCGAATCCGCCGCCATCGCCAGCAAGCTGAAGATTCTGCTGCAGATGAGCCTGGTGCTGGTGCAGGGCGGCAAGAAGCGGGTCATCCGCATCGGCCGCTTCGCCGGCCAGTACGCCAAGCCTCGCTCCGCCGACACCGAGACGCGGGCCGGCGTCACGCTGCCCTGCTACCGCGGCGACATGATCAACCGCGCCGAGTTCACCCTGGCTGACCGGACGCCGAACCCCGAGCTGCTGTTGCGCGCCTACGAGCGCTCCGGCCTGACGATTAATTTCATCCGGTCGCTGATCGAGGGCGGCTTTGCCGACCTGCATCATCCGGAGAACTGGGGGCTGGGCTTCGTGGCCAATTCGCCGCATGCGGCCGAGTATATGCGCATGGTCGAGACCATCGGCGATTCGCTGCGGTTCATGGAGACGCTCACGGGGAGCGTGCTGGCCGACATCAACCGCGTGGACTTCTTTACCAGCCACGAGGGGCTCCATTTGTATTATGAGCAGGCCCAGACCCGGCAGGTGCCGCGCCGTAGCGGCTGGTATAACCTCTCGACGCACTTCCCCTGGGTCGGCGAGCGGACGCGCGCCCTGGATGGCGCACACATCGAGTACTTCCGCGGCATTTCCAACCCCATCGGCCTCAAGATCGGCCCCGGGGTCACACCCGAGGCAGCCCTGGAACTGATCGAGGCGCTCAACCCGCAAAACGAGCCGGGCCGCCTGACGTTCATTCACCGGCTAGGGGCGAACTGCGTGGAGAAGTGCCTGCCGCCGCTGGCCGCGGCGATTCGACGGGAGGGCAAGCACATCCTGTGGTGCTGCGACCCCATGCACGCGAACACCGAGACCACGAAGGACGGCATCAAGACGCGCCACTTCGACAAGATCCTGGGCGAGCTGGAGACCTCCTACCGCGTTCTCCGGGACTGCGGGGCGCACCTTGGCGGCGTGCATTTCGAGCTGACGGGGGACAACGTGACCGAGTGTGTCGGCGGCGCCAGCGGGGTGACGGAGGCCGATCTGAGCCGCGATTACCGGACCAGCCTGGACCCGCGCCTGAACTACGAGCAGGCCATGGAGATGGCGCTGCTATTGGCGCGGCTCATGGCGCAATCAAATCGTCCACCGCCTTCGCCAGCTCAACGAGATACTCGTCCCCCTTCGGGTGACATGTGAGCGCCACCAGGATGTAGTGCCGGCCGGGGCCGGTGATGACCTCGGAGTCGTGTAGCCAGTTTTCCCACGACCCCCACTTGCGGATGATCTGCACGTCGCGGCCCTCTAGGCCCTTCACGAACTTGATCTTGTCGTGCGGAATGCCGGGAGAGGCAAAAATTTCACGCATGGTACGTGACGCATCCGGGGAGACCAGTTTGCCCTGTTCGAGCAGCAGAAAATAACGGAGCAACTGGCGCACCGTGGCCGCGTGCGAGTTGTCGCCGAGCGGATCGCCGATCCGCTCCCCGCCAACGCCGTAGTGTTTCCCCACCCAGATGCCGCCGCCGTGGTTGGTGTCGTAGAAGTGGTAGGCATTGAGCACCTCCTGAATCTGCCGCAGGCCCATTTCGCGGGAGAACTTCGCGGCCATCTCATTGTTGGATGCCTTGGCCATGAGCCCCAGTTCGTGACGCGTCCCCGCGTCCAGGTTCGTGGCCGCGGCCGGGTGCAACTGGAAGTAGGCCAGCAGGATGCCCACCTTGGGCACGCTCGCCGCATAATCCATCCGGTCCGGGTGAATCATGGCCAGCCGCAGGCACCTCAAATCCAGCACGCCGACCGAAACCTGCTCCGCGGTGAGGCCGAACTCGCCCCGCAGCCTCGCGTCAACGGCCTCAAGCTGCCGTTGCAGGGCCTTATCAACGGGGGTGCCGTAGTCCAGCGTGTAGCCCTGGAATGAAGGGGCCGGCTGTCCGCCAGGCGATTCGCAACCCGAGAGGTAACATGCCATCGCCATCAGAGCGAGGAGGCGCATCAAGGGATCGGCTGGGGCTTATTTGCCTTTACGCGCAACACCGCCCTGGAGCGCGGCGCGCTGCACGGCGGCGGCGACGCGCTGGACCACCTGGCGGTTGAAGACGCTCGGCACGATGTATTCGGCGCTGAGTTCGCCCGGCGTGATGCATTGGGCAATGGCCCGCGCCGCCGCCTGCTTCATGCTCTCGGTAATCTGTGCGGCGCGGACATCCAGGGCGCCGCGGAAGATGCCGGGAAACGCGAGCACATTGTTGATCTGGTTAGGGTAGTCGCTGCGGCCGGTGGCCACAATGTAGGCGAACCGGGCTGCCTCTTCGGGCATGATCTCCGGGATGGGATTGGCCAGGGCGAAGACGATGGATTTCGGGGCCATGCGCCGGAGGTGCTTGGCCTGAATCGTCCCCGGCCCCGAGACGCCGATGAAGACATTCGCATCGCGGAGGGCGTCCTGCACCTGTCCCCGCACGCCGCGCGGGTTGGTGTGCCCGACCAGCCAGGCTTTGCTCTCGTTAAGCTTCGGCAGCCGGCCCTCGTGCAGCACCCCTTCACGGTCGCAGACCACGATGTCGCGCGCGCCGCCCCG
>JAPLUA010000025.1 GCA_026397855.1 Verrucomicrobiota bacterium
AACCGGGTTGGAATAGCCCACCTTTACGTCGAGCCCCAGCGATTGCATTTCCTTGACGAGCACGTTGAAGGATTCCGGAATGCCTGCCTCGAGGCTGTTGTCACCCTTGACGATGCTCTCGTAGATCCGGGTGCGCCCCTGGACGTCGTCGGACTTGACAGTGAGCAACTCCTGAAGCGTATAGGCGGCGCCATAGGCTTCCATGGCCCAGACTTCCATTTCACCGAAGCGCTGACCGCCATACTGGGCCTTGCCCCCCAACGGCTGCTGGGTAACCAGCGAGTAGGGACCGACCGCGCGCGCATGGATCTTGTCGGCAACCAAGTGGCCCAGCTTCATCATGTAGATGTAGCCGACGACAATCTCCTGATCAAACGACTCCCCGGTGCGCCCGTCAATAAGGCGCGTCTTGGCATGCTCCGGCAGCTTGGCTTCCTTAAGATAAGCCCGGATATCCTTCTCCTTGATGCCGTCGAACACGGGGGTCGCGAATCTCAGGCCAAGCAGCTTTGCCGCCCAACCCAAGTGCGTCTCCAGCACCTGGCCGACGTTCATGCGAGAAGGCACACCAAGGGGGTTCAGCACGATATCAACCGGCGTTCCGTCCGCCAGGAATGGCATGTCTTCCTCAGCCACGATCTTGGCGACCACGCCCTTGTTGCCGTGGCGACCCGCCATCTTGTCGCCGACGGAAAGCTTGCGCTTCGAGGCGATGTAAACCATGACCGACTTGATAACCCCGCTCTCGACGCCCTCGCCGGACTCGGCGCGCTCGAGTTCCTCGTCGTACTGCATCTGCAAGTCGTCGAACTTCTTCTTGAAGCTGCCGATGATCTCGTTGATCTTGTTGCGAATCGGCGACGGGTCAATCTCGATGCGATCATAGACCTGTGCCAGCTTGCGCAGCAGGGTCTTGGTGATCTTGCGATTGGCGGGGATGATGATTTCGCCCGTCTCGCTGTTGACGACGTCCAGCGGGATCTTCTCGCCGAGCAGGATATTGCTGAGAGCCTCGGTGAGCTGCTCGCGCAGCTCTTCGATCTTCTTTTTGTATTCCTCCTCCACCTCCTTGGCATGGCGCTTCTCTTCGGTAGCGGAAGTCCTGGTTTCCTGGTCCGTCTCCTTCTTTGCGGAGACCTTGACATCCATCACGATGCCATAAGTCCCGGATGGAACCTTGAGGGAAGTGTCTTTGACGTCAGCGGCTTTCTCTCCGAAAATCGCCCGGAGCAGGCGCTCTTCCGGCGCAAGTTCCGTTTCGCTCTTGGGCGTGATCTTGCCTACGAGGATATCGCCCGGCTTGACCTCGGCGCCAACCCGTATAACACCGTCGGGACCAAGGTTCTTGAGGGCCTCGTCGCCGAGATTGGGAATATCCCGGGTGATTTCCTCGGGACCAAGCTTGGTGTCGCGCGCCCCGACTTCAAATTCGTCAATGTGAATGGAGGTGAATACGTCGTCCTTGACGATGCGCTCGCTCACCAGAATGGCATCTTCAAAGTTGTATCCGTTCCAAGGCATGAATGCGACCAGGACATTTCGCCCCAAAGCCAGCTCCCCGCCCTGGGTGCAGGGACCATCGGCGATGACCTGCCCCTTCTTGATGGTGTCGCCCTTGCTGACGACAATCTTCTGATTGATGCAGGTCGCAGCGTTTGACCGCATGTACTTGCGAACCTGATAGACGTGGATTCCTTTCTCCGGATCATGTCGCAGCTTCTTCTTCCCTTCCGGCATCTTGCCGTCCGGAGTGACGATGATCTGGTTGCCGCTGAGCGAAGCGACCTTGCCGCCTTCCTCGGCTACAATGACCGCTCTCGAATCCCGAGCCACTCGCTCCTCGAGCCCCGTGGCAACGAGCGGCGCCTCGGTAACCAGCAATGGAACCGCCTGGCGCTGCATGTTCGACCCCATCAATGCGCGGTTGGCGTCGTCATGCTCGAGAAAGGGAATCAGGCTCGCCGCGACAGACACAAGCTGCTTCGGCGAGACATCCATGTAATCCACACGCCCGGGCTCGACATCAATGAAGTCGCCCTTGCCCCGGCACACGACACGGTCGGTGCTGAATTGGCCCTTATCGTTGACCGGCGAATTGGCCTGGGCGATCACGTAGGCCTCCTCGCGATCGGCGGTTAGGAAATCTATATGGCTGGTGACACGTCCATTCTCCGCTTTCCGGTATGGCGTTTCAAGGAACCCAAAATCGTTAATACGCGCAAAGGTTGCGAGCGATGCTATAAGGCCGATGTTCGGGCCTTCAGGTGTTTCCACCGGGCAAATCCGGCCGTAGTGCGACGGATGGACGTCGCGAACTTCAAACCCGGCGCGGTCGCGGGAAAGGCCGCCCGGCCCAAGTGCCGAAAGCCGGCGCTTGTGCGTGAGTTCAGCCAGCGGGTTGATCTGGTCCATGAACTGCGAGAGCTGACTGCGACCAAAGAAATCACGGATGACTGCCGAGAGGGCTTTGGGGTTGATCAGCTTCTGCGGGGACATGGATTCGACTCCTTGGTC
>JAPLUA010000220.1 GCA_026397855.1 Verrucomicrobiota bacterium
GGCGAAGGCCTTGCGGTAATCGCCGCTCATCTCGGGCTGTCCGTCCGGGCCAAGATCCTGGTAGTCAATGGACCGTTTCGTCCGCCAGCGGGTCTGCCCGGTCTGCTTGTCGAACGCGATGACGAACTGGTGGTCGCTGCCATCGAAGTTGAGGATCAGCAGGTCGCGGTAAAGGATCGGCGAGGATCCGGCGCCCCGGAAATGGTTGCATTCCAGGTCACGCCGGCTCCAGAGCACCGCGCCCGTCCGCGTGTCCAGACACGTCGTGCCGGGCGCGCCGAAAGTCACATAGACCCTGCCGTCCTCGATCGCCGGCGTCGGCGAGGCGTAAGTATTGAAGGGGTGGGCGTATTGCGGCTTCTCGACGTCGAAGAGCTTGAGGTCGCGCAGGATCTTGCCGCTGTCCCGATCCACGCAGATGCCAAACAGCTCCTGCCCATTCGTGGTGGCCGTCGTCATCCAGATCTGCCGGTCCCAGATCACGGGCGAGGACCAGGCCCGGCCGTGGATGGGGGTCTGCCACTTGATGTTCTGCCGCTCGCCCCAATGCAGCGGCAGGTTGGTGGCGGTCGCGGTGCCATCGCCGCGCGGGCCGCGGAACTCCGGCCAATTCACTTCCGCCCCGCCAGCCCCCAGGACCACCGCCAGGAAAAGGACCATGCAACTCATGCAACTCATGCAACTCATGCAACTCATGTAACTCATGTAACCCATGTAACTCATGTAACCCATGTAACGGATGCAACTGGTGCACCTCATGCCACCACCGCCCCTCCCTCCACCCTCCACCGCCGCACTTCACGGCCCAATTCCTTCGGCCAGTTCTCCTCCGTTGCGGTCATGAACACTTGGCCGCGCGATTCGTGCGCCCGATCCAGCAGGGGGAGGAACCCGCTTCGCCGCTTCTCGTCCAGCTCGCCCATGATGTCGTCAATGAGCAGCACGGGCGGAGATCCGTGGATGCCGGCCAGGTATTCGGCCTGCGCCAGTTTGCAGGCGATGGCCAGGGTGCGCTTTTGTCCCTCGCTCCCGAACTGCGCCGCCGGCCGGCCGTCGAGCAGCAGTTCCAGGTCGTCCCGGTGCGGGCCGATGATGGTGGAGCGGTAAGCCGCCTCGCGCCGGCGGGATTGAGCCAGCTCGACCTCGAAATCGGCCCGCACACTGGGCTGGTATTCGAGGCGCAACTCCTCGGCTCCGTTGGCGATGCGCTGATAGGCCTGGCACGCCAGCGGCAGGAACCGGGGCACCAGGTCTCGCCGCAGCCGCATTATTTCGTTCCCGGCGGCGACCAGCTCGCGGGAGAAGCTGTCCAGGGTGGCGGTGTTGAGCGTGGGCTGCTTCAGCAGCGCATTGCGCGACCGCAGGGCCCCCGTGTAGCGCTGCAGCAGCGGCAGGTAAGCGGGGTAGGTTTGCGACAGGAGCAGATCCAGGAACCGGCGGCGCGCCCGTGAAACCCCCTTGACCAGGAGCAAATCCTCGGTGCAGAAAACCACGGTGCGCAAAACGCCCAGGTAATCGGTCAGCTTGCGCACCGGCTGGGCATCCAGGCTCAGATTTCGCTTCTGGCTCGACCAGTATATCTTTATGTCGTGGCTCCCCTGGCCGACCACGTTGGTCCCGACGAAATAGCCCTTCTGCCCATGCCGCACCATTTGCGCCCCGCCCACGCCCCGGAACGATCGCAAGGTAGCAATGAGATAGAGGGCTTCCAGGATGTTGGTCTTGCCCTGGGCGTTGTCGCCGAGCAGCAGGTGGAAGCCGGGTGTAAAGTCGGCATCCAGCCGCGCGTAGTTGCGGAAATCCCGGAGGCGCAGATGGGCCAGATACATGGCCCTTCATTTGCCATAAAAGGGCGCAAAAAGACACCTAAAGTTCTTTGCCACTGCTACGAAGGGGTGTGATTGAAGGTGGGTGAGGCTAATTCGATAAGGCCTCCCATTGGTGGTTGGCTCGTAGAACCCGCAAGTGGGCGATTTGGTCAGCGTGGTCATGCAGCCAGGCGGTGCCCGCCTTTTTGAGGCGGGCTTGCAGCACATGGCGATGCCCGCTCTCGATCATACCCGAGCCGATGGGTAAACCCAAGCCTAACGCTCGGGGATAGTCCAGGCAGTCCTGGCGATTGCTCACGTAGCGATAAGCGTTGCGCACCGGCGCTTCCTCTTCCGCGGTTCCGACGGGCTCCAGATGTCCTTCCAAAGCGGTCAGCACCTTTGCGACATCGCCGCGCCGCAGGCGCTGCTGTTGGGTGCGACGCCACGGGTGCGGCTGGGCGGGGCGACAGATGGGTGCCGCCTCGCCCAGATACTCGCTGACATGAAAGAAATCGCAC